>JAYWMS010000245.1:0-11699 GCA_035873215.1 Nitrospirota bacterium
ACGCTCTTCCGATCTGGTACGAGGTTCGAAGAATGGACCATGTGCTTCCATAAATAATATAACCTCCAACTCTAAGAGAAAGACAAAATCAGGTCTGTTTCTTGTTTCCATAATTTTCCTTCCTTGTCAACGTTCGTCGCCGTTTGATATCGATAACATGCCCCCGTTCATAGCTCCGACCCCATTGCCGTCCCAAGGGTTTGCAAAGCCCAATCAATAGCATCCCGCGAATTTGGGATTTACTTTGCCTCCCCAATGAGTAGGATGAGCGATGAATGTGTTGAGCTTCCAGTGGGGATCTAAGCTTCAAACCGCATTTCAATGGTTGGATTGGACTAGAGGTGCTCTAGAGGCATTAGTCGTTGAACGTCAACCCCAAAGCCGTAGCGCTGCCGTTCTTCCTCCCATGAACCCGAATTTAGCAGTAGAAAATAATGACTTCTCCCCTGATGTCATTTCGACCAACGGGAGAAATCCTTGTCTCGAGCGAAGTGAGAGATCTTTTTCAAACACAAGCTCCCTCGAAAGACTCGGGACAGGTTCGAAATGACAAGAGGGCAATGCTCTAGGCTCTCATCCCTTGGTATGGTAAGGCCTTTAACCAAATATATTCAGGTGTATTCTCCCCAACTGCGGAATTCGGGATGAATATAGCCGTAAATGGTGTATGGCAAGCTGGAATTGAAAAATATTCCATGACTAGAAAAAATGTTAAAGATCGATCAATAACTGCCGATAAACACTAAAGACAATCCAAGATATTCCATAACAGACATGTTTGTTCCTATCCCTTCAGGATAGGTTGTATTCATGAAGGAGGAGACATTATGGCGACGCTCGAATTGGATGAACCAGAAACCACCTTCTCTCAAACTGGAGACACGTTTGCGGATTTTCCTCGTGATCGATCTAGTGGGGAGGCCGCGTTTGGGAAAGAGAAGATTGTGGCGTTTATTGGCCAAGGTGTCGAATTTAAGGGGACCATCAATTACAAAGGCAGTGTAAGAATTGATGGCCGACTGGATGGAGAGATTCATACCGACGGCACCTTACTGGTTGGCAAAGAAGCGACGATCACCGCCAAAGTGAGCGCGGGGTCGGTGATCAGCAAAGGCAAGATCACAGGAGATATTATAGCTCAGGAAAAAGTATTGCTATTAGCTTCTGCAGTGATGGACGGGTCCTTGAACACCCCCCAATTGTCCATCGAGGAAGGCGTCCTGTTCAACGGAACCATTGAAATGAAAGCCGGCGGCCCACGAAAATAATGCATCACGAGCCAAAATCTGAACAATAAGTGATGATTCAGACCTCTTGTAAGAAGAAGAGATTGGCCTAGATTCGTTTTGTGCAACAGGTTCTACCGATGCTGCACGATCATGTGGGATTCCCAATCTCAGAGGTATCGTTGTTCTGCGGAATGCGCGCGTTTGGATTTGTAAGCAGGCCAACACAAATGAAATCCGTAAGGTCTAAGACCCCAGATACGCTCAGAATACAAGGCCCGTTTCCTAGGGCCCCTAGGTGGATAGGAACATAGTCTTGTCATTGGATTCCTCGATAGACCTGACGCGGTCTACCGATTTTCGTAGGGCCATCTCCCCGCTTGTCACGCCAAGGGGCAATCCATCCTGGTAGGCGACCCATCTCAATCATTACATGTGAGCCCTTTCACGGGAAATCCAATCGTCCTGAAAGAAATCCCGCTGTCAAAATCGACATTCTGATAAAGTTTGCGGGAGTTGAAGAATTCATCTCGTAAGGTGATCTCATCGATCTGTTTGACCAGATCAATCCAAAGATTCAGCATGCTGATGGAAGCCATGCCAACACCTCATTTCTGCTTGTATCTTTTACTTATAAGATCTGCATGCTATAAACATTTGCACTGATGATTTTCAATAGTCATGGAAAAGAGACATGCCCAGCTATGTCATAACATGGGTGCACCTGACAGCAGTCGTGGTCTTACTCGGAGGATTGACGTTTATCCAATTCGTGCTGAATCCGGCAGTCCGCACGATTGCCTCAGAAGCGCAAAAGGCCGATCTGTTGCGGTCAATCGGGCGCGGATTTCGTTCCATCAGTTGGATAAGTTTAATTACCTTGATTCTAACCGGCTCCTATCAGATGCTAAAGGAAAGTGGATCTGCAAGAATTGAAACCGATTGGGGTGTGGTACTCATGCTCAAACTGCTTCTCTTTGCGATTACCTTTGGCCTGCTGCTGGTTCATGACTTTATCTTAGATCCCTACGCGCCTCCTTCCAAATCCTCCACGGCACACCAACAATCCTCAAACCATGCGGATCTGATCCAAAAAGCTTCCCTCTTCATGGCTTTCATCGTCCTTCTCGTAGCCGCATACCTGGCGACAATGTAGTTTAAATTTGTTCTTGTCTCAAGGTGTTGGAGTCAAAGTAAACTTCAGATTAACTGGATGGTGTAAGCAATACGTAATACGAAGGAGCCTCAACGCTCCGAAATAAAAAACATGCCTTCGCCGAAAGACAATATGGAAAGGCAGAATTTCTAAAACGGCGTTTCGCCTTCGCGTAACTTGGTGAGGGCGGCTTTTATAAACTCCCTATCCTGGGTGCCGGCCGTAAGATTTTTGTAGGCGTTGGCCCAGGCTTCTTCCGTTTCACGAGGGCGTTTGAGATACCATAGAGCTAGGCCTTTGTACCAGTTCACTCCTGGCTGGTTGGGAAGATCAACGAGGACCGTGTCGAAATGTTTCAGCGCGGTTTGGAAAAGTGCGGGATCGTCAAACTTTCTTGTGTCGATGAGTAGTATCCCAAGGTGATAATGGGCTTGGTTGTTCAGTGGGTCGAGTTCTAGTACTTTTGTCCATGCCTTTTGTGCATCCTCCAATCGTTGTAAGGCCATGTAGGAGCGCCCTGCCATGATTTGCCCTTCTAGGTCATTGGGATTTTTCCTAAGTCGCTCCTCTAGTCGGCCGACCATTTCGCGAGGATCAGGTCCTTGTGTCGGCATTTGTGTTTGGAGATCCACCAATGTTTGAACGGTGCGCCATTGAAGGAATTCATAAATGCCGATGGATAACACCAAGACCACGGCAGTAGAGGCCACGGCCCCGACCCATGAGGTTTTTGAGGTGGGAGTTGCCTTAGCCGTTTTTTGCGGGGCACTCGGCTGGGATAAGGTCTCCAGACGATCCAGGACCTTGAGCAAGCGTCGTTCATCGGTGGCTTTAAGCCTTTCGTAGTCCTCCTGTTCCAGTCGTCCCTGCGCGATTTCGTTGTCGAGTTCTAGGAGTGATCGTCGCAATCCTTCGCGATCGACCGACAAGTCGGCCCGTTCCTGATCGTCAGCAGCTTCTTGTGAGATGAACGAAGGGGTGGTTGGGTCTTTTCGCCAGAATGGTAAGGAAATGGGGACGACGACAAGAATCAGAATAACGAAACAGATAAAATAAAAGATGGTAGACATGGAAAGATCTGTGTGAGGGGGGTTAGGGTTGAAGCTCCTGCTTAATACGGCGCCGAGCTTCCTCATCGAGCGGTTCTGGTGTTTCAGGAGGCGGTGCTGGTGTGCGGGAGACCCACCGTCCTAGCTCGCGATACAACATGAATCCTCCAAACAAGAGTAAGATAAAGGGTCCCGCCCATACCAACCAATTTAAGCCATGCTTAGGGGGTTCCATCATAATGTAGTCGCCGTAGCGACTATGGAAGTAGGCACGAATTTCTGCAGCCGACTGTCCTTGAATGACTCGCTCCCGAACGGCCTCTCGCATTTGATGCGCGAGCGGCGCTCCAGACTCCCAAATGTTTTCGGTTTGACACACGGTGCACCGTAGCGTTTTTGCGATCTCACGGACTTGTACATCAATCGCGGTCTCGTCAACGACCGTGGCCTGTCCCCACGAGGTGACGAGAAGCATGCAACACACCATCATGAAGGCTGATCGTCTCATGTTACGTCGAAGGAGTGGATGATGTGAGAAGAGGGGCAAGCACGTTTTGTGTGAGATTTGTATAGACATCGCCAATGATCGGCCCGATCCATTTGTGACGAATGATGCCCTGCTGATCAATGACGAAGGTTTCCGGTACGCCATAGACCCCAAAGTCGATAGCTAAGGCTCCTTTGATGTCGCGCAGGTGGCGGAATGAGGAGCCGTAACGTTGCAGGTAAGCTTGGGCTTTCAGGACTTCGTCCTGATAATTGATGCCCAGCATGACAAATTGGGGATGGTCTTTATATCGATCATACAGCTTGAGCAACGTATCATGTTCAACTTTACATTCCTGACACCAAGAAGCCCAAAAATTTACGACGACGACTTTTCCCTGATATTGCGAGAGGGATATCGTTTCTCCCGACTCCACGTCAGGTCCCGAAAAATTCGGCGCTGTTGTGCCGATCAGTACCGTCGGAATGCTTCGGGGGTCACCCCACAGTCCTTGATAAAATAAAATGAATAGCCCTAACAGCACCAGGAGAATCGTAAATTGTGTTTTGCGCGTCATAAAAGTCGAAATAAAATTAGTGTAGTGTTTCCCTCTGTTCTTGTCTTATGCGAGCACACTCTACATACACCACGATGGTCATGAGGAAATGGCCCTTCAGTTGTGTCATGTCGAA
Source organism: Nitrospirota bacterium (assembly GCA_035873215.1). Taxonomy (GTDB): domain Bacteria; phylum Nitrospirota; class Nitrospiria; order Nitrospirales; family UBA8639; genus JAYWMS01. The sequence goes on from JAYWMS010000245.1 coordinate 4,611, forward strand.
CGGATGTGAGAAATCTATCCCTCAATCGCGGCAAGATTTCTCCCCCTGGTCGAAATGACAAGAGTCTTTAGTTCATCGATAGTTAAAGGCATTTATGAAACACTACACTAGAATAACATGAGCCGCCCTACGATGCAGAGACCAAAAATGCATGAAGGTAAAAATAGAAGAGGCAAAAAAATATTTACGGTTCGTGCGGAATGGACCAGGGGGTGATGTCTTCAACGCTATTCATCCCGTTTGCGTGGACGGAAGATATTCAGCAACACGCCTAACCCCATGATGCCTCCACCGCCCCATACCCAAAGGATCAACGGATTGATCACGCCGCGAGCCACGGCCACTCCATCAGGGGAGACATCAGGCATGGTCAAAAAGATATGCCCCATATTTTTGGCATAGATCGCTGATTCTGTTGTCGGTGTCTGCGAAGCGGGATAGACCCGTTTTTGCGGCCGCAAGACGGTGAGAAGAGTATCACCTTCATACACTTGAAAGACGCCTTCCTGTGCTGTCCAATTTTGGCCTTCAACGACGTGAATTTTTTCTAACTTCATGCGGTAGTCGTCAATCATAAATTCATCGCCGACTCGCAGAGATACCACTTTTTCCGTTTGATAAATGGTGGAGGCAATGATCCCGATGACCAACACTAGCACGCCAATATGGGTGATCATTCCGGCATAGCGTCGCTGGTTGGACGTGAAGGCGGTGAGGCATCCTTTGAGCATGGTGACGGAGTCACGTTTGGAGTACAGCGCAGAAATTTTCCCGAAATCGACAAAAATCGCCGTGCCGGCAAACCCCACGACCAAGGCGCCGATGAGTGCAAAGGGCCGGTCGATTCCAAACAGTAAGAGGATCACCGCGAGTAGAATGCCGACGACAACCGGGATGAGAAAATTCTTTTTTAGATGTTCCTTTGATGCTTTTCGCCAGGGAATATACGGCCCCACGCCCATAAGAAAGATAAGCCCCAGTGCCACCGGCATGAACACGGTATTGTAGTAGGGAGGGCCGACGGTCACCTTGGAGCCTTGCCATGTTTCGAGGATAAGTGGGTACAGCGTTCCCAGGAAGACGGTGGCGGTGGCAACGAGGAAAAACAGGTTATTGAAAAGAAAGACGGATTCCCGCGACACCATGGAGTCCAACTCCACTTGGCTCTTGAGTTTGTTTGCTTGCCACACCAGTGAGCCGAAGGCGATCCCGATTACAGTGCCGACGAAAATCAAGATGTACAAGCCTCGCTCGGGATCGGTGGCAAAGGTATGGACCGATGTTAAAACACCGCTCCGTACTAAAAAGGTCCCGATAAGCGAGAGTGAAAACGTCAAGATTATTAGGAACAGGTTCCACACCTTGAACATCTTTCGTTTCTCTTGGACCATGACGGAATGCAGAAAGGCCGTGCCGACCAACCACGGCATAAACGAGGCGTTTTCCACCGGGTCCCATCCCCAATAGCCGCCCCACCCTAATTCGTAATAGGCCCAATAGCCGCCCATTAAAATCCCGGTGGTGAGGCAGAGCCACGCAAAGATGGTCCATCGTTGTGTGACTTTGATCCATTCTTCTCCCAGGCGTCCTGATAGCAAGGCCGCCATGGCAAAGGCAAAGGGGATTGAAAAGCCCACGTATCCCATGTACAGCATTGGCGGGTGCATGGTCATGGCTGGATCTTGCAGTAAGGGGTTGAGGTCTTGGCCGTCTAGCGGGGCAGGAATGAGTCGTTCAAATGGGCTAGATAAAAAGATGATCAGGCAAAGAAAGCCGAAGATGATCGCGCATTCCACCCCAATGAGGTATGGCATGATCGCCGGCTGTGTGCGCCAATGCAGCCAAACGGCAATCGTGCTGAATGTTGACAAGATGAAGACCCAGAGCAACAGTGAGCCTTCGTGACCTCCCCAGACCGCCGCGACGGTATAAAACAATGGCAATTGAGAGTTGGACGTTGCCGCGACGTAATGGACGGAAAAATCTCTGATCAAAAAGGAGTAGACGAGTGAGGCCATCCCAATGGAGAGAAGGATGAATATGAGGGTTGTGGCGATTCGCCCGACTCGCACCCAATCGCTGTTTTTGGTGTAGAGCGCGATAGCCGAGGACATGATCCCTAAGACTGAGAGGACCAGCGCAATAATGACTGAGAAATGCCCGAGTTCAATTACCATGGCGTGTGCCGTCTTAGTTGTCCACGAGGGATTTCATAAAGTCTTTACGAGGTAGCTTGACCCCGGCCCGTTTCAGTTCGATGGGCATGTAATCCTCTGAATGTTTGGCCATGATCAAATTCGAATGAAATTGATGGCCTTCTGTCCACATGCCTTCGACGACCGCTCCTTGGCCTTCTTTGAACAGATCAGGCGGAATGCCCTGAAACGAAACCGGGATCGTGCCTTCTCCATCGGTCAGTTCAAACGTCATTCCCAGTCCATTGGTGTCTGTTTTCATACTGCCTTTGACAACCATACCACCCACGCGGATTTTTTTCTGGTAATGTTCTGGAGTAAAGGCTATGACTTCTGATGGCGTGAAAAAGTAGACGAGATTTTCCCCGAAGTTTCCCAATGCGAGATAGGCGAGGGCGCCGCCGACCAGAACCAGGCTGATGATGATGCCTACTTTTCTATTCTTTGTACCCATATTCGTATTATTCCGGTTGATACAGTTTTGATTCCTTTATTTCAGCATACAGTACACTGACTTTTCGACTCATCGTAAACACAAACAACACTAAAGGCAGTAAGCCTATCAGATAGGCTCCCATCACGTACCCATAATTGGTGACCAATCCCATATCTCGTGCCTCAAAGACCTTGGCAGTCGCGTCCCATTTCCCGATCAGGACCAACGTTTTTAACTCACGTAGATTTTCGGGTGGTGGCCCCAGATACTGGACAGGAACAGAGGTGTCTCCCTCGATCACCTCAAACTGGGCATCGCCCGCATCAACGTTCCCACGGAGCGTTCCGCCTCGAACCATGCCGAGGAGCCGAACTTCTTCAGTTGGGGTCGTTCCGAGAATGTGCTGGGGTGATACCGTAACTAAGTCCCGTTGAAAATGATTATAGGTGAGAATGCTCAACATACTCATCGCTACAAGCATGGCTCCCCATTTGGCGTAAAAGATCGTCATGAATCGGCTTTGGACAAATGAAACTGGCTAAGCAATCGTCCCTTTTTGGCGTTGAGTAAATGTGTCAAATAGAGCATTTGGGTCCTGACCATCAGCATGTAGGAGAACAACAACGACATCCCAATGCTCATGCAGAGAAGCGGGACGAGCAAGCCTGACGAAATACTGACCCCACGCATGGAGAAGGACTGCGGTTGATGTAAGGTTCTCCACCATTCTACTGAAAAATGAATGATCGGGAGGTCGACAAACCCGAGAATCGCCAACACTGCTGCATAGCGAGCCTCTTTCTCCGGGTCATCAATAAAGGTGCGTAGCATCAGATATCCAATCAGGATCAGCAGCAGGACGATAAAGGAAGTCAGCCGGGCATCCCATGTCCACCAGGTATTCCAGGTTGGTTTGCCCCAGATCATCCCGGTAAATAACGCCAGGGCAGTGAAGACGGCACTCAGCATGGCACAGGCATGGCACATGTTGTCCACGATGGGGTCTCGTTTCCAAAGATACCAAACACTGCCACCGAACAGGACGGTATACGCAAACAGGGCAGTATGCGCCAATGGGACGTGTACATACATAATTCGAACGACTTCCCCCTGGTAATAGTCGGGAGGGGAATCAAGGAGTCCAATATAGAGGCCGGCAAAGATGCACAATGCGGCGCCTCCGCCAAACCACCCCTTTAACCGTTGAATGCGACGAATGGCTTTGTGGATCATGCGGTTAGGAATCCATAACAAACTCGAACAACCAAAATGAGACGACCGTAAACACCACGTTAAAAATTAATAGTAATTCTATCCATTGGCGATACAATGAGAAAGGGTCTCCATGAAGGGCGCCTTTCGTCGCCTCCACGGCTGCAATCATGACAGGAACAAGCAGTGGCAAGAGCAAGATCGGGAGCATGACTTCACGCGCCCGAATTTGAACAGTCAGTGCGGAGAACAACGTCCCAACGGCAGAAAGTCCTACAGTTGCTAAGAAAAATATTAGCAGAAGGTTGAAAATCTCTTCAACGACATCCAGGTTGAAGAAGATGACAAACATGGGGAAGAGCAGGATTTCCACGACGAAAATGAAGGCAAAATTAGCGGCAACCTTTCCCAGATAAATCGCCCCTTTGGGCGCCGGAACCATCTGCAGTGATTCAAGACAATCATTTTGCAGTTCACTCGAAAAGGATTTGCCGAGTCCGATGATCCCGGTAAAGGCAAAGGCAACCCAAATAATGCCGGCAATGACTTCCCGCGCTGCCTGTTGATCCATAGAGAAGCTAAAACTAAAGATCAGGATCACGATCAGCGCAAAAAATACCATCGATGAAATCGTTTCCCGACTGCGAAATTCAATCACAAGATCCTTCCAGACGATCCATTTCACGACTTTAAGAAAGGCCATAGTCTGTAGAGGTCCCTAGAGCATAGGGCTCTATTTTCCCTTTTTGAATTATTCCCGCCCGGTTGGCGATTGCACGAGTTTTATCTGAGTCGTGTGTGGCCATCAGCACCGTACCCTGTCGATCAACGACTTCTCGAATGTAATTCTGCATGATTTCCGTGCCAGCCGTGTCTAAGGCCGAGAAGGGCTCATCAAGTAACAGCACTTGTGGGTGGGCCAGCATCGCCTTGGCAAGGGCCAATCGTTTCTTCATCCCGGCGGAGAAATTGCGGACTTTCATTTCGCTAAAGGCGCCAATGGCCACACGGTCTAGGGCGACTTTTATATCGTGATCCGGTGGAGAAAGACCACGAAGAGATAAGGCAAATTGAAGGTTTTCGATCGCGTTTAAATCTTCATACAGGTGTGAACCATGGGCCAAAAATATCATGGATGCACGGATCTCTTCTTTTTCTAGCGATCCATCGTGGTCAAGGATGGCCATATGCCCTGAGGTAGGCCGTTGCAGTGTGGCGAAGATTTTCAATAGGGTGGTCTTGCCGGAGCCGTTAGCCCCAAATAGCGCAAAACATTCACCTTCTGCGATCTCAAGCGTGATATCCTGCAAGACGTGGTAATGACCAAATGACTTACTGAGCTGTGTGGCGGAAATAGCAGTCATGCGGGGTTGGAGGTCTTCGGGCATTCAGGGGTATACGTAGGTAGTTTTATCGATCACAGAGAGTGAATGTAGGCCTGAACATGAAAAGGTAGGCGGAAGATGAGCCATGAGAACAATGCGATGATCAGGAAAAGTCGTAGTGGGTATTGTGTGCGTAGTGTACGAGAAGGGTGGTGGTATGTCCAGCGATTTGGGCCTATTCCACGAGGACTTCTTGCTCACTACAGGTATTTTGAGAATGTTAAATTATCATGAAGATTGAGAATATTCGGGGAATAGGCGTTTTGAAAAATTGGCCGGGACTATCGGTTCAATGGAACTGATGTTATTCTATAGAGATGCCCCTGAGAACCTTAATTTTCGTATTGGTCCTGACGTTTGGTGTTGGTTGCGATACCGAGGTCACTGAGCTCGCGAATGACAATCCTTGGTTGCAGCCTGTTGGCGTGCGTAAGGCACGTCCAGACCTTGAACAGGAAGCACCTGGGTTCACCCTTGTGGACCTGAACGGTAAGTCGAAATCCCTGTCAGAGTACAAGGGGAAGGTAATCTTGCTCAATTTTTGGGCGACCTGGTGTGGACCCTGCCGGGTGGAAATGCCGAGTATGGAAACAGTCTATCGTGAATTGAAGGGGGAAGGGTTTGAAATCCTGGCCATTTCATCCGATCCACAGGGTGTGGTCGTGACTCGACCATATTCCAAATCAAATGACTTAACCTTTCCAATTTTGCATGATGCAGATTATGACGTGAGTGGAGTGTATGGGGTGCGAACCCTTCCAATGAGTTTCTTAATTGATCGGCACGGCACATTGCGACACAAGGTATTTGGAGCGCGCGACTGGAATAGTTCAGAAGCCAAAGAGATTATTCGAACCCTGTTGAAGGAATCCTAATATCAGGATGTTGAATTCGTTGAATCAAGTATCGCTGTTTGCCGCGTTTAGTGCAGGGTTGCTGTCGTTTGTCTCCCCTTGTGTTTTGCCCCTGGTGCCGTCGTACGTCTCCTACATTACAGGCCTGTCGCTTGAACAATTAACGGATGTGGCTGAACGACAGCGCTTTCGCAAAACGATCCTCCTGAATTCACTACTCTTCATTGCAGGGTTTTCGACGGTCTTTATTGCGTTTGGTGCTTCGGCCAGTTTTTTTGGTCAGGTTCTGTATCAATACCAGGACTTTATCCGAAAACTGGGAGCTGTTCTCATCATTGTCTTTGGACTCTACCTGTTGGGTGTATTCAAATTGAAATTCCTGATGATGGAGCATCGTATATTTAAATTTGGCAACCGCCCGGTGGGCTATGTGGGCTCTTACCTCATTGGGACAGCCTTTGCCGCAGGATGGACACCCTGTGTTGGTCCCATATTAGGCGCTATTTTGGCTTATGCGAGCACTACTGAATCCATGACTTCCGGAGTGATGCTATTGGCTTCTTATTCAGCTGGGTTGGGACTTCCCTTGTTCATTACGGCCTTCAGTGTGGACAATTTTTTGAACTACTTTAAAAAGGCTCGTGGATATATGGGAGGCGTCTCGATCGTCAGCGGAGGCTGCTTAGTTGTCATCGGTGGGATGATATATGTTGACTCACTCACGCGGCTCACCAGTTTTCTAGAACGAAATGGCATTGGCTGGTATATCGGCCAATAGTGTTGCGTTTTACATCTTCTTCGGGGCCTGTTGAAAAAGGCCACCAGCCGCGTTCTCAACCTTCGGGCTCACAGACTTGGCGCTCTTCGCGCCGTTCGCTGCTCGGAGGGCTTTCAACGTACCCCCGTGTATGCCTCGCCCTCCTTGCGGCTTGGGGCCTTGCCCGCGGAAAGGTGGTGTTGGCACACCGGGATTGGGCGGGTGAGAAAATGGCCTTTTTGAACAATCT
>JAYWMS010000357.1:0-2941 GCA_035873215.1 Nitrospirota bacterium
GAGAAGCGGTCCATGTCTCCCTAATCACTTCAGCGGAGTAGGGCTCAGCAGCGTATATGCAAAGCCGCCAGGGGGGAGGCAGGGAGTACCCCTGTGGATCCTTTGAAACCTAAGCCATGCTGGTTCAACGAGCAGTTAGGTATGGGTAGGAGTGAGGAAAGGAAGGGCTTTGACTGTTGCTGGATGCCGCTGATCATTATAGTCCACTTCAAGTTCGGTATCAGGAACGGTGAAGTCTCGAAGCGGAAACGCCATGGCAATAACCTGATTGAGGGTAGGAGAAAGGACGCCACTGCTTACCCAGCCGACTTCTCGTTCTCCCCGAAAAACTTTTGCCCCATGCGGGGGAACTTGATTATCCCGAGCATTGACGATCAGACCCACTAACCGCCGTTTCACAGAACCATACGTGTCCATGCGGGCGACCACTTCCTGACCAGGATAACAGCCTTTACTCAAGCTAAACGCTTTACCTTCTAGATTTGCCTCAGGTGGCACAATCTGTTCATTGAGATCAGGCCCGAGTTTAGGAATGCCAGCTTCCACGCGAAGAGATTCTCGTGCCTGGGTCCCGAAAGGTTGAAGGCCTAGTGGTTTTCCGGCGGTCAATACTTGTTCCCAGACAGTTGCAATCAGGTCTGTGGGTGCAAATATTTCAAAATCTTGCTCACCGGTTTCCTCGGTCCGAACGATAAACGCGGGTTGGCCATTCATATCCAAAGTGACACAGGACAGCATGGGAAGCTGACCGACCTCGACGTGAAATGTGTCAGATAAGACCTTTGCGGCCTGAGGGCCACTTACCAAAATAAGGCCCCAGGTATCCAAACAACTTTTCATCTTGGCTTTGGTGCCATAGAGGAGAAACTTTCGAAAGGCTTGGAAGGTTGTGTCGCCGACTTCACCCACATCTTCGACAAACACCGAGTCCTGTTGGATGTAGACACGGAAGCAGGATAGTATTTTGCCTTTAGCGGACATGAATGCGGAATAAAGCCCCTGTCCAGGCTGCAGTGGACGCAGGTCATGACTAATGATGCTCTGGAGCCATGTTACACGATCGTCACCAGTGACCAGTAATTTCCCACGATAAGATAAATCAGCGATCCCTGCCGTTTTCCGGACAGCATGGTGTTCGGCAATCGGATCACCATAATGGCTGGGTACCGACCAGTCGCCGACCGTATCGAAATGAGCACCCAAGCTTTCATGGATTGATTGGAGAGGAGAAGATTTCATCAGGCAGACGTGCTTCCAGTGACTTCTTCAAGCAACGCCAGGGTTCTTGCGGAAAACTCGTTGCGAGAAACGATCTTATCGATGCCTAATTCTTTCGCCCGTCGCCAGGTGTCGACCTCTTCATGGTTGGCAAAAGCCAATACTGGAATGTGCTGAATAGCTTCATCCTGCTTCAAGGTGGCGAGGGCTTGGGAGGCGTCGAAACGATCATCGTTCATATTTAGCACGATGGCGACAGGAGCCAGGTTTTTAGTTTTCTCAATAATTTCTTCTTCGCCCTTAAATTTTTTGAGGGTGTACCCCGCAGGCTTAAAGGCATCGCGGATTTTAGTGTAAAAAAATACATCGGTCACGCCAATTAACACGGTTTTATCGTTTTGAGTTTCCATAATTTATCCTAATGAATCTAGAATAGGGACCAAAGAAGTAGTTGGTGAACCTTAGACATTGTTTGGGACAGGCCTTTCAAAATCCTGCCGGAAAGGGGAGCCGGGTTAATTCATCCGGCTAATCAATCGCATCATACCCCGTCTTGCCGGAGTGTACTCCGGATTCAATGTGAACGCTGTCTTGTAGGAGTCAATGGCCAGATCCCAGTGACCCTGTTTCTCATAGATCCGCCCTAGGTTCATGTGAGGAAATGAAGGACTGGCATATCGCTTGGCGTGAGTCGCACGTTCAAGCCAGGGGATGGCTTCATCCAATTGATCCAATTCGATCAAATAAGCGCCAATGTCGTTGTAGGGGTTCCCAAAATCAGGGTCTGTGCGAATCGCCTGATGACATTCTTCAATGGCCTCATGTAATTGCCCGAGAAAGCTGTAAGTCCATCCGAGAAACGTATAGGCTTCCGCGGTGGGAAACATGTCAATCGACTGTTTATACGACCGAACTGCGTCGTCCAAGTTACCCTTCATTTGGAATTCATAGGCTTCCTGGAACAAATTCCAGGCGGCGACCTTATCTTCCTCGCGCCCTTCACCCTGCTGAACAAAATCCTGCAAATCCATCCAAGATCCCTTGCTCTGTTGTGGAGTAATGAGCTTATTCTCCTTTTAATTTTCGGCGAACGAGCTGGGCGGCTTGCCGTCCAGACAAAAGCATCGAGCCAAATGCCGGACCCATGCGAGGTGAACCGTCTACGGCTGCAACCGCCAGTCCAGCCACAAAACAATTCGGATACACCTCTCGAGTATTATCTACCACCATGGCTTCTGATCGAGCAACCCACATACCACCGTTGCCTGGAACAGGTTGGTACAGATTGCGGCGATGCAGCAAATCAACCACGATGGCATCATGTCCCGTCGCATCCACAACCACCTTGCTTTCCAGAGCGATCGGATCGACGTGGATGACATCGTGGTCAGCCATTTCCGCAGTGGTATTATTCACGACAACACCCTCAAGGACACCCTTATCTCGGAGAATGAGGTCAACGACCTTGGTTAAATTCAGGACTTTCGCTCCCGCTTCGTAGGCAGCGGCAATAAGCCGAGCCGTGGCATGTGGGGGGTCCACAATCGTCATACCCGCGCATTCCTGAATCGGTTTGCAGGGGACATGCAGCTCCTCAAGAATGGTGTTCGCGGGTTCACACAGCGTAGCCTTATTCATAAGGTAACCACCTGACCAAAATCCGCCACCCAGGGCCAAGCCCTTCTCCAGAATGAGTGTGCGAAATCCCATGGCAGCCAGATCG
>JAYWMS010000408.1:0-5648 GCA_035873215.1 Nitrospirota bacterium
GCGGAAATGGTTTTGGGTCCTTTTGCCGAAACAAAAGGACCTCGGCTGCCGGGACGAACCCCGACAACACTATTTTCATGAACACTTTAAGGGAAAGTTTACAAAGCTAGCGAAGGCTGCATTGATTAAAGTCTAAATTGGAAAGCCCCCCCCTACAAAAATTCCTTACGAATTTCCACGTTGGCTTGATTGCGCATGGAGGCTTGAAACGCTTTTAAGGCGCGTTGCTTTTTCTGGAACAGTAACTGAATGCGAATGCGTGTGCGGATTTTTTCGATTTCCTCTTGATCTTCCATGCCTGCAGTTTGCCGTGCGGCAAGTTCCTCAATCTCTTGGTTCTCGGCTGGAGTCAATGTCGCGACATCCTGCACGACCATTTGGGCTTGCCGAGCCTGTACATCCTTCGTGAGTTGCTGTTCATACTGCTTGGGACTGTATCGAATGTTCGCCAGCAATCGATGGTAATAGGCTGGGTCGAATTTCCCTTCCTGCTGGAAATCCTTCTTCTCCATGATTTCTTTTTTGAGCGTTTCCGGTGACACATCGATCTCAAGGTCATCGGCGGTCATCAGCCAGATTTTATTATCGACCAATTGGCCAATCACCACCTGTTTGAGGTTCTCTTCGTCGACTTCTTCCTGCTTCAGCTGTTCTTTATAAAAACGATAGGTGCGCGTATAGGCGCGTCGATATTCTTCCAACGAGACCGAATACGGTCCGACGGAGGCAATCGCATTGGGCTGTTGAGCTTGATCATAACCGAACCATCCCATGCCGATCGTAAACGTGACAGCGATGCCAATTATTATAATTTTGATGATCCAGGGATGTTTTTCGGAGCCTTCGCGAATGAGTCTAATCATAAAAAGTTCTCTCCTTGTTATCTTGCTATATCGGAATTGTACGCAGGGAGGTCAAGCGAAGCAAGCCATCTCTGTAAGTGGTATTGAGTACCTCTGGCCGACGGACTGAGGCATCTAATGCAGTACGTGAGACGGCGCATGTCGAGTAAGAGAGCCGTTTCTCAGCAAGGGCACTCGATGAGATTATGAACCTTGGGTTGGCTGGCTGCCTAGTATGATGGTGTCATCCTGTGTCTTGAGCCGACGCTTGAGGAGGGTCAGTCCAAAGTTGGAATCAACCGAATCATTTCTCGTGACTTCAAACCAGGCAAAAATGGCGATGGCGCCCAGAATCAACCCAAGAAGGATGTAACTTTCTAACATGGTTTAACCGTAAAAAACGCCCACAACTTCAACATAATCTGTTCCTTAAATGGGTTTTTCGGATATCCACATGGTAACTTTAGAAAATAATGATCCAGGCCGCGTGAACAGGCCGGTTGAGAATCTGCTTGGGCGTGGACATATTTTTGGGGGATAAATGAACTCACGCAGCTGTTCATACGTTTATTATATTAGGTGTTATAGCGTATGTCTTGACACGATTCTCCATACTTTCTCTGGTCGGAGTAGAATATGTAGAATGAGTTTACTTGCTCAGCGTGCCTATGCAAAGGCAAAAACATAGGGGGTGTTAAACACCCACTCATTTTCCAGTAGCCAATGAGGTTGTTTTGGTTGGGCCGGGCATGAGAATACTTTTACAATTTCCAGCGTTCCCAATAAAAATTCTACGAGAGTTCGAGATATTGAGGAGTTTTCTCCCTATTGGAATTGTCATAAAAGGAGTGCTGACCATCAGTTTCCTTTGTCAGCCCGCGCTTCTCTTTGCGTTTTCGGATGCCCTCTCCCGCACAAGCGAGGACACGACAGAACATATCATACGGATTCAGAATCGGCAGTTCGTTCCCCATGTTCTGTATCTGCGCGTGGGGCAAACGACGCGGCTCATCCTCAAAAATGAGGATGCGGAATTACATGCCTTTGTTCCGGAAGCGCTGTTTGTTCGTGCCAATGTTCAGGTGAGCGGGAACGGGGCGCCGCAATTCGGTGATCAGGGTTTTCGGCGGGTGCTATTACCAACCTTGGGACAGACGGAATTGGTATTTTCCCCAAAGCAAGCCGGTTCCTTTCCTTTTTTCTGTGATTTGCCAGGTCATGTGATGAATGGCACCGTCGTGGTGGAGGAGTCAAAAGATGTGGTACAGTGAAAGTCAGGCGTTCGTTTCAATCATTGTGGTTTCGGTGCAGGGGAGATGTGAGTCATGAAGTACGGTATGTCGCGTGAACGTGATCATAGTTGTGGTCGGGTGATCAGTCATTCAATGCCGGGGATTCCCGGGTTGTGGGTTGTCGTTGCAGGGACGCTGGTGGCCCTGTTCTTGTATTTCAGTATCAGTGTCGCAGCGCATGCTGCTGACAACGTGTCGCCTGCTCAAGCCGAGGCAGCCATTCAAGCTGTGAAACGTTATGCCGTGGCTGTGGCTGAGAGTAATCCGGTGCAGGTTGCGCAGAATGATTTTGTGTGTCTCATGAAAATGGTACAAAGCGGATTGATGGCAGAAGGCCAATTTCCACCCTCCTCGGATCCGATCTATTCTTGGTGTTGGGAGCGGTTGGTTGAAGCTCATGCCGAGGTGATTGAACGCAAAGATCACGGATTGGATGAACTCTGGCCGGGTGTGGGCCAATTGGTGAATTTTGCCGATTTCAAACGGTTTCTGATCGCCGAGACGCAATCGCACCAAATGGTTCCTTCGTTTTTTGTGATGGGAGAGATTGGGGCGATTGCGGGGGCCCCGGGATATGCGCTGAAGGCGTTGGGGACGGGCCCTTTGCCGCATGCCTCGTTCAAGGTTAATGATGAAGGGCATGTTATTGCCGTTCCGACAGCAATGGTGCGTACACGTGTATCATATCAGAGCCCAATCACCTCGCCGGCCGCCAATGCTCCCGGTCAGAAAGACTGGGCTGTGCCGTACAAGAAGCCCATTCATCCGGTGAAAGCCGTGAAGGTCAATTGGGTCGTGTTATCGAATTTGAGGCAGCATGGCTTTCCCGTGGATTCGGCTGTGTTAAATATCCCGATAAAAACGTCTTTCGGTACCACGATCCCCTTTGTGATCGAAGCCGGGGGCTTTGAACCAAAATCCACCGAATTTTGGACAGCTCAGGAATCACGTAAGCTGTTGGATGATGGAGTAGTTCGTGCGAGCACCTTGTCGACCAGACGAGAACGTATCGCGATGTTGAATCGCATTCTGGTGGTTGATCCTTCACATCTGACTGCGCTGCAAGCCATCACGAAAGAACTTTATGTCGGCTTGCTGGCGTTTGGGGAGAGTCTTCACGGAGTAAGGGTGAACGACCCAACGTTGGCACAACGGTTTAATGAAATGTATTGGACGGTGATATCCCAAACCGATCGTATGGATATTTCGCTTCATATGGAAATGGGTGGCCGGGCCGAACCAACCCCCGCGGACTTCTTGTACCGCATGATTCCAGCCATGGAGGCCTTGGCTGATTTGCAACCTGGCGATTTTGATAACCGATTGAAGTTGAGTCTGGCGTACCGTTGGACCAACGATCAGTTGACGGCTATCATGGCACCACAGCAGCTGCTGTCCGAAGTGCCCACCGATCAGGTACGATTGCGCGCACAAATCTTGCTGGCTCTTGCCTGGTCTCGCATCAGCAAGGTAGCCTGGAATCGCCACTTTGATGATCCTGACATCATGCGAGGATATGAGGAAGCGGAAGAGGCCTTTAAACTTAGTGATGATCCGATGGATAAATTCATGGGTGCCTATGCGAAGGCCTACAGCATGGCCTTTCGTCCCAGGCGTGATAATCCCGGAATGTTGAAGCTCCTCACCGAAGCCAAACGGTGGTATATGAAAGTGCCGGGATCAACGGAGCAATCGTGGGATTATTTCTTGCACAACGATACGCTCAAAGGAATCGTGGAGACGGATCCATCCTTTCGATCTTTAATGGCATCCAGTTCGTAATCCGTTAGGAAATTGGTAAAGAGGTTTGGTGTGTCGTGACCAAATGGTGCGACATGCCAAACCTTTTTTATTTTTGAGGATGGGATGTCTCGTGTGGTGGTCAGAGGGACTGAGTGGAAGCCTTGCGACTGGCCCTCCTCGTTGCATGTTGCGATCGGCTGCCTCTGCGAGCACTCGAATATTCCACCAATCGTCGTCGATCTGAATCTCGAATGGTGGTTAAGCGAACGGAAATGAGATGTTTGGTTTCTTGGGTGAGGCACGATTCTTCGTGAACGACTAAACCTTGAACCGCAATTGCAGTCATCGGAGGGAGAAGGAGTCGAAGGTAAAGAGTGGTCCCAAAGGGTAGTGCCTGATCTGACTCAAACTGTATACCGTATTCATGAATCTTCACCGTGGTCAATTTGAGAGTGTGAATAGCGGGTTCTGGGAGGGGCCAATAGCTTAACCATATTCGAGCGGATGTCCCCGAATTCATCCAGGTAGGTGGTGCAAACAGCTTGAAGGAATGATTCTGGGTTGAGGTGGCCATAGGACAAGTTTCCTCTGCGTAGTGAAAGCTGATGAACCGTGTACGAGACGTGTCGGGATTCACGCCCTTATTCTTAATCGTCATTGTTTGGGAAATCGGCAACCCATGAACGGAAATCAGGAAAGCGCGAACCTAACAGGTTTGGAGCGCTTTCTATTCCGGAATTCTGGCCCATGCCTCATAATCTCATCGGCGAGGAAGCTACTAGGGTCATAGAAGGTCCAAGGTGCTCCGAGGCTTATTGGGTGGACATGTGAAAAAGTTCAAAGAAGCGTATAGGATAATGGGCTTTCTAGGTCTTCACTGAAGACTGGCGATTCATATATTCACTCAATAAGGAGGTTGCAATGATTTATCCACTATCTGTTCTCCGCTTAGGTGTGGCCTTTGTAGGGCTAACCTTACTGCTTGTTTCCGGTCCAGCATTTGCTGGGGAGCAGCTATGTACGTTTTGTTCTCAATCTGCGATAGGCCAAGAAAGCGGCCCACCAGAGGTCAACATTGGAGTGCAACAAGCCGGTAGCCAACATTGTTCGTTTTGTGCTGGGGTTCAAGGTGGAGCGTCTGCGTCGTCATCTATCGCAAATGATGGGGGTAATACGGTGCCACGTACCGCAATTATGGCAGCGTCCATGAGCCCTGCCGAGGGGTTTGGTTTGCATATACAGGCTCCCCACATGATGGCGGATGGGCAGATTGGAGGACCTTTTCATCATTTTTGTAAAGGCATTTCAAAAGAAATTCTCCAATGCTTATTGTTTAAATCCACAGATCCCAATGCGCCACTCGTTGCGGTGGAATATTTCATAGCGAAAACATTGGCCCGAAAAGAAGTGCCTCTAATCAAATGGAATCGAAATTTCCATGATCATGAGGTGGAAATTGCCACTGGACGGGTGCAAATCCTCGGTATAGATGATCCAAACAAGGTCAAAGAAATTGCGGCGGCAGCCGCCAAAACTGATGGCATCATTTTCCATCTTTGGCCTGACGGCCAAAAAATTCCTGATGGGACGGTTTCCATTCCCAATTCGGTTGGTCATAAGTTCCGCACGGAATAACCCGGACGGTTTGGAAAAGGCGGGAGGGGGGTTGACCTCTCCCGCCATCCCTTCAAGAGATTCTTACGTTTCCCTCAAAGGAGGAGTAGGGATGAATGCCAGGTTGATCTGGTCATGGAAAGGTGTCGTGTTCGTG
>JAYWMS010000164.1:0-4380 GCA_035873215.1 Nitrospirota bacterium
CCTGATACACGGGAAATGGCAAAGGGAGTCTCAATGGATTTAAGCGCTTTTTCTCAATTGCCCTAAACTGAATGTGAAAAACTCTTTTTCTCGTGTTTGATGGGTTCTCATCGGTGTCTCCTCCTTGCTATACTACGAAAATGATCGTTTCCTGCCACTCCTGTCGACAACAGGTCGAATGGGAAGGGAATCCATACCGACCATTTTGTTCCCGGCGGTGCCAGATTCTTGATTTGGGTGTTTGGATCTCAGAAGGCTACCGAATCCCGGATGAACACGAATTGCCCTTGATTTCTGAGGATGAAGGCCCCCGTTCCCCCAATTCATTACACAAGTAAATTCACAAGATTATTAAGAAATCCTGGTTAGTAATAATGGGAAAAATCATTACCGTAAGACGTACAGAAGGTGAAGGGGATCGAGCCCAGCAGTATGTTCGCTCCTATATTCTGTTTCCATCGGGGTTGATGGGTTTGCTGACAATGGTGATCGGGATATTATCGCTGGTGTACCAACTGATCATCGAGACGTACAACGAGATGACGTTTGTGCAGAGTTCTGGCCTTATTTTTATAGGTATTGTTCTTGGTTGGGGGGTAACCCAATACCATAAGTACATTCTGCGTGAGCATCCGGCTTTCTTTGCGAGTCGAATGAAGAAAATGACCCAAGGTGGGCCTCCAAAACCTAGGAAATCCACCTCTGAAGTTGAACTCATTCATAGGGGCCGTGGCCTCGTCCCTCTCTGGTATTTCATTGGCATTAGCTTGCTCCTTGGGTTGTCTCTGTGGAGCATGAGTACGGATTCACTGGATTATATGGCCGCTGCAGCCTTACCTTGGGCTGGATTCTTTTGGGGAAAGCTGTTTTCCTGGCGAAAGGTCATTCCGCCTATAGCACCAGAGAAGAAAAAATAGGAAAAGTGAACTTGCAGAGTATTCATAAAAAGTCCACCAACGGAGTTCCCTGATGAGGTGATGGGTGATATGAGAGAGAATTTCTTTCGGTTGTCAATTCGTTACTCATAACCCTTACTCTTAATGAAACCGGCCTTACCGGATGGGTCTAGCGGAAAACTCTGCGGATTGTTACAGAGAGCATTCTTACCTGATGGCCAGGGTCCATCTCCTGAAAATATCAAAGTGTGTAAAAGCTAATTAGCTTTTTTTCGCGTGGGAAGATGACTTACGAGGCTTCTCGGCTTCAAGGATAGAAAGACGTTTTTCCACATCTTTGAGTTGTTGGCGTAGTTCGGGCAGACGTTGGATCAACACCTGGGTGCGCAACGTCACTTCATGTCGCTTGGCGGGCCACCCAGACATGATGGCCCCGGCTTCAACATTTTTTTCAATTCCTGATCCAGCAGCAATCATGGCCCGATCACCAACCGTTAGGTGATCGATGAGTCCGGCTTGTCCTCCAATCATGACGTGTTTGCCGATCTTCGTACTCCCTGCGATTCCGACTTGCGCAATCACGATGGAATACTCGTCGATAGTCACATTGTGAGCAATCTGCACCTGATTATCCACCTTGGTCCCTTGCTGAATACGTGTTTCGCCAAAAGTGGCCCGATCAATCGTCACATTTGCCCCTAATTCAACATCATCACCAATCACCACAATGCCCCGTTGCGGGATCTTGTGGTTCTGTCCTTCATGTTGGAGATAGCCAAAGCCATCACTACCCACGACTGTCCCTGCATGAATAATGACTCTCGATCCAATTCGGCAACGATTTAGGATGGTCACGTGGGGATAGAGGATACAGTCATCCCCGATGCAGACATCGTCCCCAAGATACACACCCGAGTGCAATGTGACTCTTGAACCAATCTTGGCTCGATCCCCGAGTGTCACAAAAGGCCCGATGGTTGCGTCAGGGCCTATCCTGACGTCTTCTCCCATGTAGATTTCCTTCGCGGCGCCTTTGGTTTGGCGTGCAGGGGAAAAAAATTGGTTAATTAATCGGACAAAATCATACTGTGGATTGGGAGAAATCAATTGAGCAGATGTGAGGTGTGGCTGTATGTTTGAAACCAGAAAGGCGGATGCTTGTGACTGTATTGCTTGTTCGAGCAGACGATCATTTTTGAGGATCGCCAAATCACCTGGTCGGGCATCTTCAAGGCTATTGACTCCTGTGATTCTGACTTGTCCCGGGCCATGAATGATGGCGCCGATGGCCTGAGCCAAGATTTCCAAGGTGTATCCGGTCGGCGAGGTCGGATTCATTTCTTTTTGGTTTTCCTCTGTGTGGTCCGCTTGGATGGCGTCATAGCCGCTGCACGTTTTGGCGGGGCCCCTTTCTTAGATGCTCGTGGTTTAGTTTTGGTAGTAGGCTTGGGATCGGCTTTGACCTTCGATGGTTTCTTGGATTTTCCCTCTGCGTGTAAACTTTTGGGGGATGCAGGGTTAGGTATCTTGCCAGAGGTAGCCAACGAGGTTGATTCTTGAATTGTGGGCGAAGGCATATCGATGTTCTTTAAGGCTTCAGGGCTAATTCGCTTTTCCAAATATCTCACGACATTATCTATGGTTTGAAGGCCAGGAAGATCTTCATTTGGAATTTCTAAATCAAAGGTTTTTTCTAAATCGTACAATAGTTCGAAAGTCATGAGGGAATCCAATCCTAAATCATCTCGAAGATTGTGTTGAGGAAGGATTGTCTGAGGATCCCGTTTGAGGTAGGTCGCAAGAACTTCTTTGATTTGTTGGCTCATCGAAACATCGGCTGCCATGTGTCAATTCCTTTGCAGTGTCATCTTAAAAAAAAATGTTTGAAGCCATAATCGTGGAGTTCGAATAAGTGGTGCACCGAATGACGGGTAATTTAGAAAGTTTTGGCCAGACTCATTCGGGTTATTTCGCTGGAACGAATTTCTTAAAGACGAGGACTCCATTATTACTCCCAAAACCAAATGCGTTGGTGATGGCCACCTTGATTCGTCCCTCACGAAGTTTTGGGGAAATGCCAGGTAGAAGACATTCTGGATCTGGGTCCTCATAATTAAGCGTGGGATGTATCAGCCCGGTCTGCATGGCCATGAGGGAGGTAATGGCCCCAATGGCCCCTGCCGCTCCCAAGGTATGGCCGATTAAGGATTTAGTGGCATTGATAAAGATTTTATTGGCTCGACTTTTTAACACTTGACGTAATCCTCGGATCTCTACTTCATCACCAATCGTGGTCGAGGTGGCATGAGCACTCACATAGTCAACCTGGTTGGGTCGAAGTTCGGCATCATTCAGTGCCATTGAGATGGTTTTGGCAATATCGGTTCCATCTTCACGAGGAATGACCATATGATAGGCTTCGCTCGTTGAAGCGTATCCACTGACTTCTCCATAGATCTTGGCTCGCCGACGTTTGGCATGCTGAAGCGTTTCGAGAATTAATGCTCCAGCTCCTTCGCCCATCACAAATCCGTCTCTTCCGCGGTCGAAGGGACGAGAGGCCTTTTCGGGCTGGTCATTGTACTTACTGGAGAGGGCTCGCAACGAACAAAAACCGGCAAACACTAGTGGAGTAATGCTTGCATCGGCTCCGACAGCAATGACCATGTCCGCTTTGCCCATTCGAATCGTATTCAGGGCGTGTCCAATGGCGTGAATGCTGGAGGAACAGGCGGTTGAAATAGTGATATTCGGGCCTTTGGCGCCATGTGCCATGGCAATGATCCCGGATGCAGAGTTGAGTGTGATGCTGGGAATAAAATTCGGATGTACGCGATTGGGTTTGCCTGAATCATAGAGTTGAGTGATTTCCCGTTCTCCAATCATCATGCCGCCCATGCCAGCACCAACCATAACACCAACTCGTTCGGGATTTTCTTTGTTCATGTTGACCCCTGCATCGGAGATGGCCTCTTGAGTTGCCACCAAAGCGAGTTGCGCGTACCGATCGACACGATTTGCCAATTTTTCGTCAATGAAACGTTGTGGAACAAAATCATGAATTTGGCCGGCGATACGAGACCGGTACGTTTCAGGGCTTAATCCCCCAAGGGCAGGTATAGGGGAAATCCCTGATTGCCCATCTAATGCGGCTTTCCAAAATTCGCTAATGCCACAACCGATTGGTGTGATAATGCCCAACCCTGTTACCACAACTTTTGGTGCCATGAAAAAGAGGGGCCTTTCTTCGTTATTCGTTGAATAGGGGCGCAGGTACGAATTAACGACCAATCATCTACAGGGAATGTTGAAAAAAGCCGCCAGCGGCGTTCTCGCAATTTTGCCGTGCTCACGTACTATGAGTACGCTCCGCGCCTCAAACTGGCTGCGGCCTTGCTGGACGGACTTTTTTGACCACTCCCATCGGCTTCTGAAATCGAATTCGACTAGTGCATTTATGGGCCATGTAGATCGGAAGAGCGTC
>JAYWMS010000434.1:0-8089 GCA_035873215.1 Nitrospirota bacterium
TGAAGATGCAGTCGAGCGACTCGTGAACGAAGCCGAGGCGAACGCGACTTCTGGTCACCAGCGACGGAAGTTCATCGAACTCAAGAACGAGGCCCACGAGCTGGTCTACTCCGCGGAGAAGACCCTCGTGGAGCTACCGGACGACATCAGCGAAGACGGCAGCAAGGCGCTGGAACTCGCCACCAAGTCGCCCCGGGATTGCCTGAATGAGAGGCTTCGTCTTCGTTGCAGCTCGCCGTCGACATGCTCTCCGAGCTGGCCCGCAAGGTGGCATGAGCGAGACTCCCTACCCCGATCTCGGGGAAGCGACGGGGGGCGAGATGAAACGAGCGCGGTTTGCGAGAAGCAGATCATCGGGATTCTAAAGGCGGTTGAGGCGGCCAGGAACCTTCCATCGGAGCGGGGAAGGTGCAGGACTGACTGGACCGGGATCATGGGATTGCCACTTCAATCTGCTGTGGGATGAGATATTCCGATGAACCAGACTACGGCACCGACGCAACTCTGCCACGATATCTTGTTTCGGTTGCTGAACTCCGAACAAAAGTGTCTGATTCCCACAGCAAGATTTTGGTTGGGTGAAAGCTCCTCCGCGAACCAGGACTCTTCGATGTCCCCGGATATCTTGAATTCAGCTACAATGGCTGCGTACTTGTACAAGAGTTCCTTCCCTATCTGCCTTCGATAGTCCTTATATTTGCTCATGATTCGGTATTTCTCACTTCTATCGAGAAAAGCGCCCTCACTCAATCGGTTCACAACGAGGACGTCAGCATAGAGGTGGCAGTCCTTCTGTTCCGTGGCCTGCCGGATTGTATTGCAGTAACGCTTCGCCTCTTGTATGAGACACTCCATTCTCAAGGCCAGGCGGGAAGAACTGCACCGACTTTGGGCGATGGCTTGCACGTATTCGTCAGCATTCGTCAATGCTTTGGAATCAGCTTTCAAGATCGCATCCAACGTATCCTCGATATATTTCTGCAGCCTCGACTCTTCATAAATGCTCGACTGGGCCTCCTCAAGAGAGACCAATGAGAGAAGTACCGTCAAGGCAATCGATACAAATTGGTTGCGCACTACATCCTACCCCGGTGCGTTCGATAGGTCTTTCTGAAATTCTTGATGTAGCCACGCAAGTGGTGATGCCACGGATACAAGGCCAAGATGTCATCCCTGCTGTGAATCCACTCGTTCCCCAGAAAAATGTCAGAATTCCGCAAGAGTTCGAGGCGTGTGAGTGCATAGTCTTCATGTTCGAACATTTCTTCCGTGACAGCGCCATCCGAGGCAACGACCACCGCCTGCTTGCTAAGCAATTGAGAATAGACAAATTTCGGTGCAAGCAACTTTGATATTGGATCATAGAGTCTGACTTGAATGCTCTTGCCATACAGTTCCTCGAGCTCCTTCTGAGGAACTGAAATCTCTGTCGCACGGAATTTCTGTGAAGAGAGTTCAAACTCATGGTCCGAAAATTCTTCTATCGAGTCTTCGCCGGCGATGAAACACTGGAAGCTGACGAGGTCCTGAATGGGGCGCCTCGTTTTGACAGTCTTGGAGGCCCGTTCTCTCTTGAAATCATCAATCAGATCCAGATCGAGTCCCGAGGCAGTGCGGTATTCTTTATCCAAAAGACTGAGAGATTCTTGCATCAGATCGATCTCATCATTCGTCTGGTAGCGGTCAATGATGGTATTGACGGCTTCCAGGGCCCCTGCCTCCTCTAGAAACAAGGCTGGAGTTTGGGAAAGACGATCGCACGAGTCCTTGGGTTGGTTCCAATGAATTTCATACTCCCTACAGAATCCGACAGTCGCATCAAACTTCGGGTTAAAGAGCAAGTGCCCATAGATGTGCCGGAGTGCTTTGCTTGCCGAACGCTTCGAACCCTCTTCCAGTTTGAGTGTATGAGTGAGTCCTTCAAACTCTTCGACGCAATGATTCGGATCGAAGGTCTTTTTCAGAAAAGAAAGGGTCTCGCCGTCAGGATCCGGCAGATTGGTAAAGAGATGATGCGATGAGCGTGGAGTGGCCAATACTGGGAGCAGTTGATGATCTGCAATGTGCTCTGCGGACTCCAGCTTTACCTGAAAATGTTCGCGCTGGCGCTCTAATGCCTGTCTTGTGTTTCCCACGACGGTCCCGAAAAATTCGGTGACCTGCCGATACGCATAATGCAGATAGGGCTCGTCATATTGTCGTAGAGTGCAGATCTCACCTATCGTATCCTCGCCTTCCTCATTGTCCTGTTGACAATCCCCAAGATCTTTGACCAACCCGAGCTCGAAGGCTCGCTCGACCAACCGGCAACCTGGCTTTTCCTCCTCTTTCTCCTCTTCCTCTTCGACTGGGCAATACAGGCTGGTTTCGAAATTTACCTTGCCAGGCGCCTCGCTGATGAGCCGCATCCCACGATTGTCAATGGTGATCAGGAAGAAAAACACGAACAAGAGCGTGTAGAGAATTCGCATGAGAGAGGGAGGGATCTCGAGGGCTGAATAATCCTCATTGTGTCTCAGAAGCAGAACCCACTGATTGTGGGCGACAAGGACGACATCGTCCTCTTTCTTTTCGAAGCCTTCTCTGCATACTGTGAGACAAAAGGAACTGGGCTTGAGGATGCCCCAGAATTGGAGGAACCACATGCTGACGAGAGCGGCCAAAAACCCAACAAAGAAGAAGGCAATCTGATGCGTTTCGTTCAAGCGGCCCGGATCCATGATCCCAGACCAGAAAACCACCGCAAGAGTAAGGAAGGTCAGGACGATCGCCGTCACTGAACTCAAACCGATGGTTCTCATCACTCAGCCTCGAATTGATTGACCATCTTGTCTTCGAGGGTGATCCTTCTGTTCTTACCTTTGGATTCCCGCAAGACCTGCCGCTGGGCTGGTGTGAGTTTCCCAGTAAACGTGGGGACCAGTTCTTGCGGTGAATTGTCGGCATGAGAACAGATCACCGCATGATCCGAGAGCTCGGGATTGTGTTGTTTGATTTCCTCGTATGCAGCCAGTGCCCGTTGATAACCAAGGGAAAAATTCGCTGCCTTTAATCCGTCACTATCCGTATGGCCATGAATGACCAACATCCTCTTGACCAACCCACCTACGTCAAACTCCAATACTTCGGGGTCTTGAAACAAGCTGGCGAAGACTTTTTTGCCCTCTTCTTTCATCTGGTCCTTCCCTGGTGGAAAGAGAATGTCGCTCGAGAGTTGAATCATACGTGGTGTTTCAGTGCCAACGGTTTGGCTTAAACCGTCGTCTTTGCCCTTGTTCAAGCTCCAGAGGATGACGAAGAACACCATCATAATGGTCATGAGATCCATGTAGATGATTTGCCAAGAACTTTGACTTGGGGTCTTTGGGAAAGTTCGGACTCCTCTCGTCATTTCGCGACCTCTATCGTGTTCTTATGCGAGACCAGAACTTCCAGGAATCTGGAGAAGGCGTCGAAATCATATTCGAGAAATTTCTGACGCTGCTCGAATCTCGATCCAATGATCTTGTAGAGCGACGAAAATATGGCTCCGTACAACGTGGTCTTGAGCGCCAACGCCAATTGCGGGGTGAGGGTTTCGACGGTCACGTCGGAACCCAATCCATCGAACATGGCTATCAATCCGAGAATCGTTCCGATCAAGCCAAATAGCGGCATCACGTTGGCAACGAATTCCAAGTTTGCGTGTGAGTAACTATAGAGTTCATGGCAATCCACGAAGTAGGAGTGTGTGATGGCGTCCGCGTACTCAATGCCTTCATTATTTTCAACCAGATCCTTAATGTCTCGTGTGAGTGAATTATCCGGCAGAGTGATCGCCTGGTGCTTCCTGAGGGGCGCCACCTTCAGTTCGCCGTGGATCGTTCTCGAGATCAACAGAGTCGAGCCCAGGGCATGCAGGGTATCTGATAGATAGACGGCCTTTGTGAGCAGATGCTTGGAAGAAAAGAATATGGTGAATGAAGACAAGATGAGTTTCACGAAATCTGTTCCTGTCGAATACACCAACAAGGCCAAAGAGATAATGAACATGGAGAGAAAGTAGTTCTCAGTAATGAAGAACAGCATTGAAATGATGAACAAGACAAAAAACCCGACCAGACCGACAATGCCAGCACCAGCCGTGAACTGGCTCACGGTCAGGATGCTTTGACGTGGTGTTTTTGCTTTGCGAACTTTTTTTGGCCTGCGCTTGAAAAACTTTAGCTTGCGCTTGAAAAAGCCCTCACTTTCAGGTGCAGATTCGCTGGGCTCCTGTTCCCCAGCCTCTTCGACGTCTTCTGGGGGCGTTTGTGCTTTGCGAACCTTTTTGGGCTTGCGCTTGGAAAAGCCATTACTTTCGGAAGCAGATTCGCTGGGCTCTTGTTCACGAGCCTTTTCGACGTCTTCTGTCTGATCTTTCATCTGGGCATCGTCTTTCTCGTAGCCCTCTTCAGTCGATTTGTCATTGCCGGTCATTGTCGTTGCCCCTTTCCCCTATTTCAATGATTTTCCCTTCCAGCGCCAATTTCTGCTCCCAGATTCGACTGACGTACGTCGGGTGGTACCCAATAGAATTGCTCACGACATAGGTTGAGAGTGATAACAATCCGATCGAGATGACAGCCAATGTCAGTACGAAGACGGGGGACCATTTTTTGCTCATAGCCATTGGAAAGTTGGTGTATTGCGACAGCCATGCGATCCGGCTGATGAGCGTCTGGCTCTTGGGGTCCACGTCCTTCAACTCTTGGGCCTTGAAGAATATTTTCTGACTCGTGCTACTCAAGTCAGTCGAGTGGCCTCGGTTCGTGAGCAGCCGGAACTCCGCCGTTAAATCGAGGTACAAAAATTGAACGAGCTGATGCAGGCCGGCATTCAGTGCGGCAAACGCGTCGGACATGATGGTTGAATGGTTCAATCTGTCTTTCTGTGCCCTGGTGAGGAATCGATTGGCGGTAATGAAGGGCTGCCATTTAGCATGAAATTCCAGGCCCGGGAGGCAATGTATCCAATGCCGAAACGTGTCGACGAGATGATGCCCCTGGTGAATTCGGCCAAGAGCCTGGTGAAGAATCCCAAGCACGAAGTCGTATTCGACCGGGTCGAAGAGGAGGTTGTTGTTGACGACCCTGGTACCTAGGCCAAGTTCAAGGAGGCGATGATTGATCACGACTCGAATGCTCGAGCTCCCTCCCCCGTAAACCATCACTCCAGGAACTCTGCCCGGAAGAAAGAGTATGTT
Source organism: Nitrospirota bacterium (assembly GCA_035873215.1). Taxonomy (GTDB): domain Bacteria; phylum Nitrospirota; class Nitrospiria; order Nitrospirales; family UBA8639; genus JAYWMS01. The sequence goes on from JAYWMS010000434.1 coordinate 5,225, forward strand.
GGACCGGGTGAACTCTGAGAGGGGCCCGTGGAACCCCTCGAGGTAGCTGGCTATCCGGTCATGCCAGGGATTATCGGTGGTGGCTTCGCCTTCTACATAGGCTGAATCCAGGTAGAACGAGATGTTTTCCAAGACAGCTGCAATCGTGAAAATGGTCAGGAGCGTGCAAAGAGGAAGCACGCCGAGCCAAAGGTAATCCGGCCGAACGTCATAAGCCGTTAAAGCGAGCCAGGCAAAATACAGGAATACGGAATTGAGAATGAGGAGCAGTGTTGATCGAAAAACGATTCTGATCGTCCAGGATTGCAGGAATCTTCCTAGTAGTGTGGAGTTAATTGTTTCAAGGCCGGGAATGGATGAAATGACGAATCTCAGGTTTGCGACGAATAGCCACGCCCAAATCATTCCGCCTAGCATGAATGGAACCCATGAAAATCTCTCTGAGAACATCAAGAAATAGGGCTCCAGAGTTCGAGCCATCGCTTCGGGATGCGTTTCATTCAGAATCGCGAATGCTCCTGCGAGAACAAGCATGGCAAGCCAAACCCAAACTAGCCGACCTTTTGATCGCTTGATCCTGTTTTGCCTCGTTCTCGACAGAAATACCGCGAACATTGGGATGAGAAAAAGCGCAGAGAAGATTTTGATGACGATATCTTGAAGTTCTTCTTTGTTGCTCTCCGCTCCCTGGGACACTGTATTCTCGAGTGTCAAAGTTTGAATGAGTTGCCTATAAGCCGACGCTGTGCCTAGATGGCTTTGTTCGATCAGGCCTCCTTTTTCCAGGAAGGGTTTCGTAGCCCGAGAAACGTCTAGCTTTAGCCGCCTGAGTGCTGCTGGTGAGCGGATTGAAACGCCACCCGTTGAAACGCTTCGTTGTGTTTCAGTATTGAAGACTTCATACGAGAGCCGGGATTGATTGACTTCTCCTGCTAGGTAGATCTGGATGCCTTGCGCCTGGTGGGTTTTGAGAATGCATTCCATGCTGGGGATGTCTCCACAGCTCTCGTTTTCCGACGGGTTCAGATGCTCGGTAGGAATCAGGCGACTCTGTTTCGCAAGGTCCTGATAGATTTGTTTTTCAAACGCCTCTGATACCCAGGGTTCGATTCCATCTTTGGGTGAAATGACGACTCTAAACTTGGCGGATGGCAATTCCACTGGCGGTGCAGCAGAAGCCTGACCAAACGATAGGAGCAGCCCGACAAAAGCACTGATCTGAACAGTTTGTATGAAAGTCACGCCTGGCAAGTTTCAATCCGCTAATCAAGTGAAATCGACGATCATGTGAAATTCTTCGTGAGGGTTTTGCTCTAGGAGCCTGTCTGACATAACAGAATCATTTCTTTTAAAGCCCAATATTATTGATGGAAATTACGCAGGAGCCTTTGCATTGAGTGGCCTGAGTTCCAGATTTTCTAATGTCGGACAGACTCCTAGTGAATGGCCTTCACGCATAAAGACTATGGACGCGATGTATTTCCAATTGGGCCCACATTAGAGCGAGCCTCGCCCACCTCTTCGGCTCATTTGGACCGAATCCTTAGTAGACCCACACCGCAGGTGTCCAACTTAAAATCCCTAGCCATGCTCGTCGCTCCTGCGTAGGCGCGCCGGGTGCCAGAAGCAACATTACCACCCCGCCCAATAGAGTCGCCGACGGCGACGCGTCCCTTTGACCTGTCCCCTTCAAACCGTGCCAGATTTTGAGTTAGGATTGAACGGATCTGGGGAAAGGAGGGGGTATGGGAGGCAAGCGATTTACACCAGAAGACAGCATTGGACATTTACGCACGGTCGAGATTGAGTTTGGCAAAGGGGTGTCGGCACCGGACGCCTGTCGGAAGCTGAGCATCTGCGAACAAACCTATTCCGGTGGAAACGGGAATATGGAGACTTGCGCGTGGATCAAGCGAAATGCCTGAAAGGCTTGGAAGGTATTGTCAACTTACACATGCTGCAAGCGAAAGGAAACAGATTTGCCGAGCGGTGACACCATCCCTTACGCGCATACCGCTTCCTTCCAAACCTGAAACGCCTGGATCTGCAAGATCCAATAGTTGACCGCCTGTAGGAGGTGGCGGCCGAGGCAAAACAAATTCTGGGTGAGTCCATACAGAGTCAGAAACCGTTGAGCCTGAGTCGAGGAGGAAAACCCACGCATGTGACGTTCCCGTTGGTGAGTAGGTTGGTGGGACACTTCAGCTCGGTTATTCGCATAAACGTGATTGAGGTGTTCCACGGTCGGCATCAGCGTACGATGAGCGGCATCATAGCTTCGAAGTTTATCGGTCACCAACCAGCGGGGTTCACCGCCTTGGCCCTTGATCAAGCGACGAAAAAAGCGTTCCGCAGCACGCTGATTGCGGCGACGCTGAACCAAAACATCAATGGCATCGCCGTTTTGGTCTACGGCACGCCACAGATACTGCCGTTCCCCTTGAATGGTGACAAAGACTTCGTCGATGTGCCACATATCCCCTAAACGCCCTTGTCGTTTTTTAAATTTACGCGCATAGGCAGGTCCAAACTTCCGACACCACTGACGAACGGTTTCAGACGTAACGGTGAGGTATTGTCAACTTAACGAAAATTCCACCCTGAGCACACAATTCACCTCGAGATATTCCATTGATTCATCAGGGACTAGGTAGTGCGCTCCACACGTCCTATCAGCCAAACCTGGCTTAAGTTGACAATACCTACCAGGGAAGGTGTTGATTTCCCACCAACTTCACGAAGACCCGTTTTTTCAATGGCCGAATGGATGAAGAAACCTCATCATGAGTGATTCTATTCTCTCTGGATCATGGTAAACTAGTCGCTGAACTTGAACACAAGAAACTAGGCGGCCACAGAATCGGG
>JAYWMS010000440.1:0-1658 GCA_035873215.1 Nitrospirota bacterium
TGAAAGCCAAGCGATTTCGTGAGGATTTATACTATCGACTCAATGTGATTGAAATTAATCTTCCGCCATTACGTGACCGTAAGGAGGACATCCCCCTGCTCTGTGAAGCGTTGCTTCAAAAATCGGCTGCGGGAAGAGATAAATCCATCAAAGGCATTGCGGAGTCTGCGCTGGGATTGTTGATGGACTATGAGTGGCCCGGCAATGTTCGAGAATTGGAAAATGTGATTGAACGAGCGGTGACACTTACTCAAGGTGAGAGAGTGACCACGGAGGACTTACCTGCTGGGATACGAGAGGTCAAGGGAGAGCGGCAACTGATTGAGGAAGGGATTGAGCGTTTATTGCCTTTAGAAGAACTAGAGCGAGGGTATATCAAGCGAATGTTAGAGAAAACCGGTGGCAATAAATTTCGAGCAGCACAAATTTTAGGCATTGACCGAAAGACGCTGTATCGGAAATTGGGAGAAATGGAGAAGGCTCAATCGTAAGTGAGGATGGATCGGCAGGCGTGACAATCAATGAATAGTGAATCCTCAAAAGACAATCTCCTCGAGGAATTGGAATCCCTTCGACAAGAAATTGCCGAGCTTCGTGCTATTGAAACCATCCATAGCCAAACACGGGAAGGGTTACAGGCTATGGAGATTCAAATGGCTAGTATCATTCATTCCGCGATGGATGGGATCATTACGATCAATGAAGACCAACGGATTGTTCTCATTAACTCGGCAGCAGAAAAAATGTTTGGTTGCTCAGGACAACACGTCATGGGCCAGTCCCTTGAACAATTTCTTCCCGAACGTTATCGGCTTAATCATAAAAACCATATCCAAACATTTGGGAACACGAATGCGACCAATCGGCGTATGGGATCCTTAGGGTTGATCTTTGGGCTTCGATCCTCCGGGGAAGAGTTTCCTCTTGAGGCATCCATTTCTCAAGTGGACGTGGGGAATAAGAAACTCTTTACCGTTATTCTCCGAGACATTACCGAACGTCAGAAGGCTGAGGAAACCCTCCGGCATTTAAAGCACCAGAGCGAGCTGCTGTTACATGCTGCTGGTGAAGGGATTTACGGGCTGGATCTTCAGGGCAATACGACCTTTGTGAATCCGGTTGCACTTGAAATGCTTGGGTGGGAATCCCATGAATTGATTGGGCAACCTCAACATACTTTGATCCACCATACCAAACCAGATGGGACACCCTATCCCCGCGAGGAATGCCCCATTTATCGAGCGTTCATTAATGGAGTGGTGCATCACGTTGTGGATGATGTGTTTTGGCGAAAGGATGGCACCTCGTTTCCCGTTGAGTATATCAGTACTCCGATTGTTGAGGATGGTGAGTTGAAAGGTGCGGTGGTGACATTCAAAGATGTCACTGAAAGGAAACGATTAGAAGCGCACCTTAGCCAAACTGAGCGACTGGCCGAGATGGGGACCTTAGCTGCAGGCATGGCACACGAAATCGGAACCCCGATGAATGTGATTCTGGGCCGAGCCGAATACCTGATGCGCAAGACCTCCGATGAGTCGACAAAAAGGGGCTTGGCAACCATCGTGACTCAAGTGGAGCGCATCACCAGAATCATGAATCAATTGCTCAGTTTTGCTCGGCGCCGTCCTGTTGATCGCCGTCCTCTCGCGTTGGGC
>JAYWMS010000449.1:0-4161 GCA_035873215.1 Nitrospirota bacterium
CCTGACCGTAGACAGCAGTCTGGGCGAAATGCTGGCTGAAGTGGTCACTGAAGACTACTACGTGCCAGGGTTGGGGATTCTCACGCTCGTGATCCTCATCTTTTTTGCCGGGATCATGGCAACGAATCTCATTGGAGGACGTATTGTCCGGAAATGGGAAGAGTTTTTGGATGGAGTCCCTGTTGTGCGCAGCATCTACGCAACACTGAAATCCATGATGGATATTCTCTCCTTCAAGCAACGAGAAAAATACAATAAAGTGGTCATGATTCAATTTCCAAAAGATGGTCACTACTGCCTGGCCTTTGTCACGGGCGAAACACGCGATGAAGTCCAAGCCCTGGCACCGGAACCGCTCGTGCATGTGTATGTGCCGACGTCACCAAATCCCACCTCTGGGTACTTTCTTTTGGTGCCGGAGAAAGAAGTGATGTCGGTGGATATGAGTGTGGAGGAAGCCATGAAACTTATCGTGTCAGGCGGGCTGTATTCCTCGAATAAATCAATGGGAGTCCAGGGTGTTAATCCAGACGATCCGACGCAGCCAGGGACGCTGCCAACCGCTGAAGCTCAAGTAAAAACAGGATAATTTTCATGGAGCTGTCTGGAAAGTATAAGTGGGCGTTAGGCGTGAAACGTGAAGGCAACAAACCAAGGACCATACCGTCATTCCGGCAGATTGTTAGCCGGAATCTATCCGAAACAAGAAAGATGGATCCCCGATTAATGATGTCGGGGATGACCCGGAAGGTTGAAAGGCATTTCCCAAGCGACAAGGTCCTTAAACCATTTTCATCATGCAAGGCTGGTCCAGAGGACTATGGGGAACAGTCGAACAATTCAAAATTTTCTGGATAGGGCGCCTCCGCTGATATAAGTCCTAAATCGACAGGAGGAGCGGGGCCTGTTTCAACAGTCCCTCGTTAAAAAAATCTTGCATTACGATGGCATTATATTAGGATAACCAAGTATGAAACACACCTCAGCGATTATCATGGCCGCTGGGTTAGGCACACGTATGCGGTCGAAGACCGTCAAGGTCCTACACCAGGTCGCCGGTCGGCCAATGGTGTGGTACATGGTCTCTCTGGCCCGACAGGTGGCAGACGGAAATGTAGTGGCCGTTCTTGGGCACCAGTCCGATCGAGTAAAGGCCTTCTTCACGCAAATCAAGGACCAGATCGATCCCATTGATGTGGCTCTTCAGACTCAACAATTGGGAACAGGCCATGCCGTGCTCCAAGCCAAAACCTCGTTAATGGACCAGGGGCGCGCCGTGGCCAAGCAATGTCTCATCTTGAATGGGGACACTCCATTACTCACCAGGGAAACCGTCCAACTACTTTTAGCACAACATGAACAAGAGCAGGCCATGCTTACCATGTTGACCGCGCGATTAGACAACCCCAAAGGATATGGTCGAGTAGTGCGGGGTTTTGACAACCACGTCACGAAAGTTGTCGAAGATCGTGATGCCACGTCACAAGAAATCGCCATTCAAGAAGTGACCGTCGGCACATACGTGGTGAACACTCAATTTCTCTTTGAGGCCTTAGACCAACTCTCGCCCAATAACGCGCAAGGCGAATATTATTTGACGGACATCATCGGGATGGCTGTATCTGCAGGACATCGAGTTTCCGCCGTCATGGCTGTCAACGAGGATGAATGCATGGGCATTAACACCCGAGAGCAGTTGGCCTATGCCGAGCGAGTGATGCGGCAACGGATGTGTACACGATGGATGTTGGCGGGCGTCACGATGATTGATCCCGCGACTACGCTCATCGATGAGCAAGTGACGCTCGGGCAGGATACTATTCTGTATCCCGGTGTAACCTTAGAGGGTGCAACAAAGATCGGCGACGACTGTGTTATCCGCGCACATTCGCGTATCACCAACAGTACCATCGCGACTCAGGTGAGAATCGAAGACCACTGCATTGTCGAAAATGCGGTGGTCGAGTCAATGGCGACGGTGGGGCCCTTTGCCAGACTACGTCCGGGAGCGGTGTTGCGGAGCAAGGCCAAGGTTGGGAACTTTGTGGAATTGAAAAATGCAGAGTTAGGGCAAGGGGCCAAAGCCAATCATCTTACGTATTTGGGGGATGCGACGATCGGCCAAAATGTCAACATTGGGGCTGGGACTATCACCTGCAATTACGACGGGTATCGCAAAGAAAAAACCATCATCGAGGATGATGTCTTTATAGGCAGCGATACGCAGTTCATCGCGCCTATTGTTGTGGGGAAAGGAGCTGTTGTGGGAGCCGGGTCAACGATTACCCGAAATGTGCCGCCGGGCGCGCTCACCTTATCCAGGTCAGAGCAGGTCAACCACGAAGGATGGGCTGAAAAGCGGAGGGCCTACCACGACGGATCGGCGAAACGAGATGGTGCGAAAGGTCAAAAATCACTGGGAAAGGCACCAGTAGCTAAAGCAGCGAAGAGTGATAAGAAATCAAAAAAAAGATAGGTTTTGCTGACTGTTGCTTGAGATTTATGTCAGATTTTCCGATAGGAAGAGAGAATCCTTGTTCCCGTCTCATCCCCGCAGTCTTTAGCGGGGATCCATATCCCTGGTTTTCTTTAGACCGAGCAAGATGGATTCCCGCTAACGGCTTGCGGGAATGACCGGGTCATGATGTTCAGGCCACAACCATGTCCCACGAAGCTGAATTCATCGGGTAGTGACTGACAAATGGAGTCTATGATTTTACGGCATTAGAAAAACAGGGTTGCCAAACACATGTGTGGAATCATTGGATACATAGGGCCTGAAAACGCCACATCGATCTTGATGGAGGGACTTCGACGCCTGGAATATCGTGGCTATGACTCTGCTGGGGTAGCGATCCTCCAAAATGGGCAAATCGAGGTGCGGCGAAGTGTCGGGAAACTCGCCAACCTGGAACAGGAACTCGAAAAAGAACATCTCACAGGACACATTGGCATTGGTCACACACGATGGGCTACCCACGGCAAGCCCTCGGAGCAGAACGCCCATCCCCATCGTTCGGATGGAGTCGTCATTGTCCACAATGGCATCATCGAGAATTACCTGACACTTAAACTTCGCCTGCAAAGCGAGGGATTTCACTTCGAATCGGAAACTGATACGGAAGTTATCGCACACCTCCTGGCCTTTCACATGAATCAAGGTCGGTCGTTACCCAGCGCATTTCGCTCCACGACTCGGGAGTTGCAAGGAAGTTATGCCATCGCTGGCATTGCCTTATCCGATCCGGAAACCTTGGTGACGACGCGATCCGGATGTCCCTTGGTGGTTGGCCGACATGGGAAGGCGGCCTATTTGGCTTCCGACGTCACGCCCTTACTGACCTATACTCGTGAAGTCATCTACGTGGAAGATGGTGATATCGCCATTATGACGCCATTAGGGATTGAAATTACCGGCGCGGAAGGCCGACTGACTGAACGGCCGATCGTCCAAATCGATTGGGATGCCACAGCGGCTGAAAAGGGCGGCTACCCGCACTTCATGCTGAAGGAAATTCATGAACAACCTCAGACCATTCTGGATACGCTCAGAGGGCGGTATAGCCCCGATGCCGGCGAAGCAGACTTGCCGGATCTGGCGATGTCGGCACAAGACCTCATCAAAGCACGTCGTATTTGGGTCGTGGCCTGTGGCACATCCTGGCATGCGGGAATGGTAGGAAAATACCTTTTTGAAGAACTCTTGCGTAAACCCGTGCAAGTCGACATCGGGTCGGAATTCCGATATCGAGAACCAATGATCCAAGAAGGGGACTTATTTATTGCCATTTCCCAATCTGGCGAGACGGCCGACACCTTAGCGGCGGCACGCGAAGCGAAGCGCTTGGGGGCACGAGTGTTGTCCATCGTTAACGTGGTAGGAAGCAGCTTAGCCCGCGAGTCCGATGGCGTTATCTACACGCGTTGCGGACCGGAAATCAGCGTAGCCTCGACAAAAGCCTTTACCGGCCAAGTGATTGCATTGTACCTCCTAGCCTTGCACATGGGCCGAGTGCGCCAAGTGATCAGCGTCGAAGATGGCCGTTGGTGGCTGGATCAGTTCACAGGACTGGCGGTTCAAGTCGAACATGTGCTCCATCGCGAAGCCGAAATAATTTCTATAGCCAAGCGATTTTATGAGAAACGGAACTTCCTTTTTCT
>JAYWMS010000023.1:0-5013 GCA_035873215.1 Nitrospirota bacterium
CTGTGGGGTTACTGGGCCAAGGCGCAGTAATGAACAGAAAAAATTTCAGGGAAGGGGGCTCAAAAAGTTGGTTCAGCAAGGCCGCAGGCCCTTTGGGGAGCGGAGCGTACTCTTGTACGTGAGCACGACGAAGGGCCGAGAACGCCGCTGACGGACTTTTTCAGCCCGCTTGCTAGGTGGAGGTGTAGGCGGCCATCTTGCGGTACTTGTCGTATCGCTGTTTGACCAGCTTGGGGAGCGGAATTTTCTCTAGCTGTTTGAGCTGTCGTTGAAGAGATTGGGCGAGTCGATCACCTATAGTTTTAATGTCTCGATGGGCACCGCCTAACGGTTCGGGAATGACTTCATCGACGACGCCGAGTTTGAGCAATTCATTCCCGGTCATTTTCAGTGCGGCGGCGGCATCGGCTGTTTTTGCAGGGTCATTCCACAATATAGCCGCACAGCCTTCCGGTGAGATCACGGAATAGATCGAATGTTCCAACATCAACACGCGATCCGTGACCCCGAGTGCTAAGGCTCCGCCACTTCCGCCTTCTCCGGCAATCACGGCAATGCTGGGAATTCGTAGTCGCGACATTTCAAACAAGTTGCGGGCGATGGCTTCAGCCTGGCCACGTTCTTCCGCGCCCACTCCTGGATAGGCTCCTGGCGTGTCAATAAACGTGATCAGGGGTCTCCCGAATTTCTGGGCCAGCTTCATGAGCCGAAGGGCCTTGCGATAGCCTTCGGGGTTGGGCATCCCGAAGTTTCGCTTCACTCGTCCCTTGACCCCTTGCCCCTTTTCGTGGCCGATGACACAAATGGATCGTCCGCGAAACGTAGCAAAGCCCCCGACAATAGCCTGATCATCACCAAACGTGCGATCCCCATGCAGTTCCACAAAATCTTCACAGAAGGCTTCGATATATTCTAGTAGGGAAGGCCGTTGCGGGTGACGCGCGATTTGAACCTGCTGCCAGGGCATCAATTTGGAGTAAATCTCCATTTCCGCTTTGGCCAATCTGGCTTGGAGAATCCGTGACAGTCGCGGAACGGATTTTTTATCGGAGCTGGTCTTCGAAAGTTTATCTATTCGCTCTTCCAACTCTTTCAGGGGCTTTTCAAATTCGAGAAAATCGCGCATAGACTTCCATTTCTTTCCGGACTAATGAAACGTGACGGATTCTTTGCCAAGAATCTGTTCGACATCATTCACAAGCAGGTCACTCGGCAGGACTGTCAGTTGCGGCAATGGACCACTCTCTGCCTGAATGTTCGTGGCTAGGTGAAATTGAAACGAGATTGGAGCGGGACCAGGATGCCGACGCAAGACGAGCTTAAGCTTCGAAAAATCGAGACGGTTTTGTGCTGATTCAGAAACCCTCAGCGTAATCCGTTTGACGGTCTTCGTTTGCACATCCTGAAGGGATTCTAATTTAGTAGCCTTGATCCGTGAGCCTGAATCCATTTGATCAACAGTGCCGGTGATGTGAATGACAGCGTTGGGCACGATGGCGTCGATGCTGCTCGCAAATAACTCCGGGAAGACGATGACCTCAACAACGCCGTGCAGGTCTTCTAATTGCACATAGGCCATCCGGTTGCCTTTTTTTGTCGTGGTCGACTTGATCCCCCCGATGACGCCACACAATTTTACGTCCTTACCTTCCTGAGCCTCCTTCAAATTGGCGGTGGTATGCGTGGAGAGGAGTCGAATGGCTTCGGTGTGTTGGGTCAATGGGTGCGAAGAAATGTAGAACCCTGTGAGTTCTCTTTCATACCTCAATAATTCAGTCTGGGTCCATTCCTCGACGTTAGGCATTGGACGTCCCCAGGTATTCCCGGATGATGTGGTAGGGGCTTCCTCGGCCAAAGCCTCGAATAAGGTGGTTTGACCCAGCAGGCGTTCTTTCTGGACTGATGCGGCTTCCTCTAAGACTTGATCCATGATGGCCATGAGTTGTGGGCGCGACGCATTCATGGAATCAAACGCGCCGACTTTAATAAGCCCTTCAATCACGCGTTTGTTGACCTTTTGGAGATCGATTCGGCAACAACAGTCAAAGAATGACGAAAACGGTTCATCGTCTGCACGACTCGCTAAAATAGAATCGACAGCACCTCCACCGACGTTTTTAATCGCGGCCAATCCGAATCGAATGCCGTTATCGACCACGGTGAAGTTTTTGCTGCTTTCGTTCACATCCGGTGGAAGGATAGGAATGCTTAATTCCCGGCATTCTGTGAAGTAGCCCACCATCTTATCCGTGTTCCCCATTTCACTCGTGAGCAGTGCGGCCATGAATTCCGTGGGATGATTGGCCTTGAGATACGCGGTTTGGTAGGTCACGAGTGCATAGGCGGCTGAATGCGATTTGTTAAAACCGTAGCCGGCAAAATACGCCATCTGATCAAACAATTTTTCCGCTTTCTTTTCCGGAATCTTGTTTTTCACGGCACCTTCGATGAATAACGCTTTTTGCTTGGCCATCTCGTCGTGCTTTTTCTTCCCCATCGCCCGCCGCAATAGGTCTGCTTGGCCAAGGCTAAACCCGGCTAACCGGTTCGTAATGGCCATCACTTGCTCTTGATACACGATGACACCGTAGGTTTCTTTCAGGATCGGCTCCACTTCAATGGGATCATAGGCGACTTTGGACGGATCACGCTTGCGTTGAATAAAGTCATCGACCATGCCGCTTTCCAACGGCCCTGGTCGATACAAGGCGAGAATGGCGATCAGGTCTTCGAAGGTTTCCGGTTTGATACGGACGAGCAAATTGCGCATGCCCGAACTTTCCAGTTGGAAGATGCCCGTGGTGCGTCCGGAGGCAAGCAGGTCAAACGTCCGGCCATCCTTCAAGGGAAGATTGGAAACATTCAAGGACTCGGTTTCCGACCTGTTGGCATTGATCAGGTTCACTGCCTGGTGAATCATGGTCAACGTCTTCAGTCCAAGAAAGTCAAATTTGACCAATCCCACTTTTTCGATGTCGGTCATTGAGTATTGGGTGACGATTTCGTCATTCCCCGTTTTGTATAAAGGGACATGTTCCATCAAGGGTTCTTGGGAAATGACGACACCTGCCGCATGAGTCGAGGCATGACGGGCTAGGCCCTCCAACGCCATGGCGGTATCCATGACATCCTTTATGCGCGGATCGGAATCAACCAGTTCCTTTAACTTGGGTTCCTGCGCTAACGCATCTTTGAGCGTGATGTTGAGCTGGGTAGGAATTAGTTTGGCGACGCGATCCACTTCCGCGTAGGGAATATCCATGACTCGGCCCACATCGCGGATCGCGGCCTTGGCTCCGAGCGTTCCGAAGGTGATGATTTGGCAAACATGGTCCTTGCCGTATTTGTCGATGACGTAGTTGATCACTTCTCCACGCCGATCCATGCAAAAGTCCATGTCGATATCCGGCATGGACACACGTTCGGGGTTCAAGAACCGCTCAAAGAGCAAATTGTAAGACAAAGGATCTATGTCTGTGATGTTCAAAGCATACGCCACCAGGCTTCCGGCGGCAGATCCTCGACCGGGACCCACCGGAATACCACGTGACCGTGCAAAGTTGATGATGTCCCACACGATCAGAAAATACCCGGCATAGCCCATCGTAGTAAGAACGGCCAGCTCTTCGGTTAGCCGCAATTCATAGGCTTCCTTGGGAAGCCCGGTTGGTCGATTTTTTAAGCGTTGAGCCAAACCTTCTTCTGCCAGTTTTTTTAAATAGCTTTCCCGGGAAAAGCCTTCAGGCACCTGATATTGTGGCAAGTGCGAGGCGCCAAAGGGCAGTTCTAGGTTACATTGCTCGGCAATGCGGCAGGTGTTCAAGATAGCCGCGGGCAATTCTGCAAACTCTGCGACCATTTCTTCAGTGTTCTTCACATACAGCTGATCCGTATCAAACTTCATGCGATTCGTATCTTTAAGCGTTTTCCCCGTTTGCAGGCACAGCATGATTTCATGTGGTCGAGCATCTTCTGCCTTTAAATAATGACAGTCATTCGTGCCGGTAAGCGGGATGCCCAATTTCTTATGAATATCGATGAGCCCACGATTGGCGATTAATTGTTGGTCGAGGCCATTGGCTTGGACCTCCAAGTAGTAATGGTCTTTGCCAAAGATTTCTTGATATTCGCCTGCGGTGCGTGCAGCCGTCTCCAAATCTTGTTTGCCGATCAACTGAGGGACTTCTCCGCTTAAACATCCCGAGAGGGCAATGAGGCCTTCGTGATGTTCTTGCAGCAGTTCCTTGTCCATTCGAGGCTTATAATAAAAACCCTCCAGATATGCCTTACTCGAAAGCTTGATGAGATTATGGTAACCCTTGAGGTTCGTGGCTAACAGGATGAGATGGTAGTAATCATTGTGGGCCAAGAGTCCTGTCCGTTGCGTGCGGCTACCTGGGGCCATGTAGGCTTCACAGCCGATGATCGGTTTGACACCCTGCGCTTTGGCTTTTTGATAAAAATCAATCGCGCCAAACAGGTTGCCATGATCGGTCATGGCCACAGCAGGTTGGCCAAACGTCTTCACCTGATTGAGCAAGGGGGTGAGCTGATTGGCCCCATCCAGCAAGCTGTAGTGAGTATGAAGGTGAAGGTGGACGAATTGAGGGGTCACGAAGGTATCCTTAACAGGTTGGGAGGATTGAAAAAATTCTAGTCTTGGGTGGGAGTCCTGTCAACGAACATCATGGGGTTGTTCCAAAAGTCCGCCACCGGCGTTCTCACCCCTTTGTCATGCTCCCCTAGCCGGCATGTACGCTCCGCCCGCCAAAGAGGCTGCGGCCTTGCCCGTGGAAAAGGGCGTCTTGGCGCACTTGGGTTTGGGCGGGTGAAAAGCGGGATTTTTTGAACTGCCCCCTGCTGAAAGTTAGGGCTTTACAGGTGTTTTGCTTCAATTATCATACCGGTATCATACCCGGAAAATTCGATAAAAAAAGCCCGTGGGAACCTCTAAAACGTTCCCACGGGCCCACTGACTGAGGAAGCCGTGTTGCTTGGGGACTTACTTTTTCC
>JAYWMS010000028.1:0-4594 GCA_035873215.1 Nitrospirota bacterium
AGATTGAGCCCGATGAGCTCCACGGATCCTCCCCCCACATCTACGATGAGCGAGGGTTTTTCCGAAAGGTCCATTCGCTGACGAACGCCAAGATAAATCAGTCTTGCTTCCTCATTGCCCGTAATAACCCGTATCCGTACACCTGTTTCCTTATTGACCTGCTCGATGAAATCTCCCCCATTCTTGGCTTCACGAATGGCGCTCGTTGCGCCCATCACGATCCGGTCATACCCTTTGTTTTTCGCGAGCGTCGTCAGATTGCGTAAGACTTCAAGACCTCTTGAAATGGACTCATCCGACAGCCGTTCTTCTTCAAACGTTCCATCCCCCAAACGGGTCATGTCTTTGAACCGATCAAGAATTTTGTACGTCCCATCGGGCTCAATCTCAGCCAACACCATATGGATTGAGTTCGTTCCGATGTCAATTACTGCAACTTTAGCCATTCCCTATCTCCAAATTGAGTGCCTGAATATTTTCTCGACTCGCTTCATCCTGCAGATGAGGCTCTATGAGGAAGCGTGAAATGTGCCAATAGAAATTTTTCTCTAGAATTTGCTGGAAACAACCTGTTGGCCAGACCACCTCAGAATGAAAGCTTTTCCGCTAGAGCATTCACTATTGAAGTATTTCCAAACAGTGCATCGACTTTTTCGGGAATGGCTGAGGGTCGTAAGAGCATGGTTCCCCCTGCTTCCTCGATGAGCACTTGCGTGGCTCGTATATCCCACGGATTGAGCGCGGGGTCGAGCATAGCCGTGGCAGACCCTTTACTGACCAAGGTATGACCAAAACAGTCTGTATAACAACGTAGATAGGGACAGAGTGCTGTCAGTTTTTGAAATTGGTGCTCACGTTTTGCACTGATAAATTGAGCAATGTCGCCGGCTACCACAATGGCCTGATTCAAGTCATTTTCATTAGATACCGTGACTCGGATTCCATTACAGGTTGTCCCTAACCCTCGTGCAGCCGAACATGTCATATTTAGACCAGGCAAATGGATGACTCCCAGGAGTGCTTGATGGGTTTGACTATCTTCTAACGCCACGATCGTCCCAAATAAGGGAATCTTCTTGATGAATGATCGTGTCCCGTCAATCGGGTCCACTAACCATCGATATTGCGTCCCCTTTCCTTCCAGACCGCCCTCTTCCCCCAATATGTCAAAATCTTTTGATACTCGACTTGCCTGCAACACCTTTCGAATGGTTGCCTCTGCTTCCCGGTCCGCAATTGTGACCGGAGAACCATCCATCTTGTTTTCTACAGCCAATTGTTGATCATGAAACCTGTTCATGATCTGGTCAGCGGGAGTTTGGGCCGCCGAAATTGCTGTTTCAAGAAGACTCTGCAGAAGATCTTGCTTCAAGGGTACATTCTCCTAAGATTACCTTTAAGGGAAGGTGGTCCGTGCTATTTATTAAACCCCTTGCTCCATGTTTATCATATGTTAGGTCTAACATCTATCCTCTGGCGCTTAGAAAATACGTCTTCTATACTGGTAGTACCTTCTCGAGGAGGTAGTTTGCCATGTCAACTCAGCCAACCCAACCACAAGTGACAACCCATTCCCCGGTGGATGATTTGGATGATCCCAAGCTTTACCTTAATCGCGAATTGAGTTGGCTTCAATTCAATGCGCGAGTTTTGGAAGAAGCCGAAGATGCGCAAAACCCTCTCTTAGAGCGAGTGAAATTCTTGTCTATCTTTTCGAGTAATCTCGATGAATTCTTTATGATTCGTATTTCCGGGCTTAGAGAACAGCTGTCAGCTGGGGTTCTTGAAGCCCCGCCAGACGGCATGTCGACTTCCGACCAACTCGCAGCGATTCGGCAAGAATTGCTGGTCCAATTGTCTCGTTTTTCGACGTGCTGGGAACAGGACGTCCTCCCGAAACTTCGAAATTCTGATATACACGTCTTGCGATATCCTGAACTCCAGCCAAAGCAACGTCAGGTTCTTCGCCGATACTTTTCCCGAGAGATTTTCCCGGCCCTGACCCCATTGGCTTTTGATCCCGCACATCCTTTTCCTCATATTTCGAACCTGAGCCTGAACCTGGCCGTCCTGGCCAAAGATCCCGATCGGGGCGAATGCTTTGCCCGCGTAAAAATCCCGGACATTTTTCCCCGCCTGGTTTGCATTCCTAACGAAGACATGGCGAATGAATCCGTCCAATTGGGGTTGACCGATATGTCTTCGAACAATTTTGTGTGGATAGAGGAAGTAGTGGCAGCCAATCTCAATCTGTTGTTTCCGGGTCTGAAGATTGTTGCCGCCTATCTATTTCGAGTCACACGTGATGCCGATTTCGAGATTGAAGAAGACGAAGCCGCTGATCTCCTGGCTTCCATAGAGGAACAGGTGGATATGCGTCACTTCGGTTCGGTGGTTCGCCTTGAGATTGATCAGTCAACTCCTGAACACATTCGAGACATTCTTATTCGAAACTTGTCCTTAGCACCTTACCAGGTCTATACCCTGAATCCTCCTCTTGGCTTTTCGAGTCTCATGGAACTGACTCGTATCGAGCGACCCGATCTGAAATTTCCTTCGTTTGTCCCATCAATCCCTGAGGCCTTTAGCAAGAAGGAAAGTATTTTTTCTGTTATTCGCCGAGAGGATGTGGTGTTGTGCCATCCCTACGACAGCTTTACGCCAGTCGTGGAATTCATCCGCGAAGCTTCGCGCGATCCTCAGGTTCTCGCGATTAAACAAACGCTTTATCGAGTCGGCGCGAACTCACCGATCGTCGAAGCCCTCATGGAAGCGAGGGAAAACGGCAAACAAGTGGCGGTCCTCTTCGAACTGAAAGCCCGATTTGATGAAGATACCAATATTGAATGGGCCAGGAAGTTGGACGACGAAGGCGTCCATATCGTCTATGGGGTATTGGGCTTAAAAACTCATGCCAAGATGTGCTTGGTAGTTCGGCGAGACGAGGATGGAATCCGTCGCTACGTTCACCTGGGAACCGGCAATTACAACCCGGTCACGAGTCGCTTTTATACCGACCTGAGTTATTTTACCTGTAATCCGGCCATGGGATCTGATATTTCTGACCTCTTTAATTCACTCACCGGGTATTCCCGAAAAGATTCCTATAGCAAACTGTTGGTCGCCCCCAAGCTCATGCGTCCCCAAATCATCGAGCGCATCCATCGAGAGACTCAACGGCAGAAGGATAAAGGTGATGGGTATATTGCCTTGAAGATGAACGCCTTGGTTGATAAAGCATGTATTCAGGCGCTCTACCGCGCGTCTCAAGCAGGCGTCAAAATCGATTTGCAGATTAGGGGGGTCTGTGGCCTAAGGCCCGGTGTTCCTGGGGTCAGTGAGACCATCACGGTGACATCCGTGGTTGGACGCTTCTTGGAACATGCGCGCATGTATTATTTTCGAAACGGCGGGCAGGAAGAACTGTTTCTTGGGAGCGCCGATCTCATGCCGCGCAATCTTGATCGACGCGTCGAAGTCCTCTTTCCAATCGAATCCGCTCAACTCCGAAAGGTTATTTATCAAGACCTTCTTCATGTCAACCTTCATGACAATGTAAAATGCCGCCAGTTATTGGAAGACGGGCAGTACATGCGGTTGAAGCCGATGCCGGAAGAAAAACCTTTGAATTCACAGGAATGGTTACTTAATCGTTGGAGAGGCCGAAACTCTCTTCAAAAACCATGACACGAAGGGTTAGATTAATCCGATAGTTACCGCACAAACGGAAAGGCAATTATGGCCAACTGCTTGATCGGCCGCAATTCCAACTTGACCTGCTTAGTTTGGTTGGAGAGGCCGGGTATGATGAATGATTTTTCCTTCGACTAAGTAGACAATCAATTCCACCACGTTCGTCGCATGGTCCGCAATCCATTCGATATACCTCGAAACAAACGACAGTAACTCTCGAAACAGCTGCTTGTTCAATTCATCTACCGCATCATCATCCTTCAACACCTTGCGCGCTAACATTTCGTCGCCTTTGACAAACACATACAGCATCCCCCACACCATTCGAGCGCCATCTCGGCAATACGTGGAAAATCAATGGAGAGCTTGAGTTGCGGCTCTTCCACACGTTCACACTCACGAATACCATGCACGGCATGCCCAGCCCTCTTCGTCGATGTGGCCACGAAGGCCTGGAGAAGCTGCGGCTTTGCCTGTGGAAAAGGACCTCTTGGCACGCTTGGGTTTGGGCGTGTAAAAAAACAGGCCTTCCTTCGGCAAGGCCTGTCCTGAGCGGAGTCGAAGGGCTCAGGACAGGTTTTGAACACCCTCCTCCTTTTCCAGCAGGCAGTTAGTTTCTTCCAGTATGTGCGGGCATGAGGAAAATTTGGCATTATTCCACAGTCCCATAATTGCAAGGGTAAGCCTACGAACAGGATCACATAAACGATAATGGCTAAAAAAAAAGGTGAATTCATACCCATCTCTGTTGCCGAGTATAAAGTCCTTAGTCCCATTTCCCAAGCGCCGTTCCATTGGGACGTAATATGAACAGGCCTCGAATGCAAAAGAAGTGACATGAGATGAACGGCTTATCCCTTTTGGCCACAGTCATATCCGTGTTGAGCTTTCCCCTTGCTTT
>JAYWMS010000087.1:0-2725 GCA_035873215.1 Nitrospirota bacterium
CCACGATCCCGTGGTGTGCCCTTTCACCACCGCCAACGCACGAAATTGGCCATGGATCAGACTCACACCCAACATGGTTTTTTTAAATAGTTTTCCTGTGGCCATAATTCTATTCTCGCCGGTTTATCTCACAACATCCCAAACGTTGGAGAAACAGAAACATGGACTAAAAAAGAGTCGTACATGTTCTGTTTCGGAATGTATGGTTGATTTCTTGACCGTTAGTGGTGAATTCTATCCTGGAGGGGTTGGCCAAAAGAGCAAGCGCACTCGGCCCGGCACTCGAACGAGCAATGTTGAAGAATGGTCTCGTAGGTTAGAGAAAGATTTACTGAGGAGACCGGTACATGGTGCGTAGGGCTCGATCCAGAAGAATGACTGACATGTTTCTTCTGCACACCTTGGGTTGTGACATGGCCACGCAATCGTGTCAGGCTCAAGGTCCAGCCAACACCGGCCTTATTCTGTCATACCCGCGGTTTGAGGCGGGTATCCATCCGAACGGAACAAGATGGATTCCCGATGAAGGATGTCGGGAAGGACAAAAAATGGTGAAAAGATCAGATGTTTTGTGAAGGCCGGCTTCTTCGATTGACACGTTGACACGAACAATTTAGTGACCCAAGCAGTAACTGAGAAAAGGAACGGGGGGTGTTGAGCTCCGGGAGGATTTGAAACATTCCAACCTCTTTCATTCCCCGTAGGCAGACGTGTTCATAGCGACGAGGGTGTTTCGCTCATGACGGGTGCTGAATGGCCATCAAGTGTCACGTATTGGTTTCGTCCGTGGTCTTTGGCGGCATACACGGCTTGATCGGCAGCAGTGACCAAGGCACGAACATTGAGGAAGGGCTGATCTTGTGTATGCGTGGCTCCCCCAATCGACGCTGTCACGGAAATGGATTGGCCCTGAGCGATGTCGTGGCGGGCCTGGCGAAGCGCGTCCAGAATGCGGTGAAAGAAAATGGAGGCTCCCGCTGATGGCGTCCCCGGCAAGACGATCACGAATTCCTCTCCTCCATACCGACTCACCAGATCACTGGTTCTCGCTTCCGTCATTAAGATTTCCGCCACCGCTTTCAGAACCTGGTCACCCACGAGGTGCCCATAGGTATCGTTCACCTGCTTAAAATGATCGAGGTCGATAAAACCCAAACTGAGCGGGGTCCCATCCCGTAACGATTTCTTAAACGCCTTGTCCAAATATTCGTCAAGAAACGCCCGATTAAACACCTTCGTGAGCCCATCCCGTTGGGAAGAGTCCTCTAACTGCTCGTATTGGATTTCGAGACTGACCGTCTTTTCCTTAAACTGCTCAACCTCCTGACACACTCGTAAGTTTTGGAGCAACTGGCTTTCCCGCGCCATCTCGACCAGGTCTGCAAGCTTCACCTCACTACTGATATTCATGTCAAAGAGTTGATCCACCTCAGCCATGACAGGTTGCATCTGCTCAAGAATGTCGGCCAAGTGGTCGCGAGGAAACCCCAGCCACGCCTCTAACTTTTCTCTTGTGTCTTGAAGGGTGTTCTCGGCAGCCCCATTCAGCAAAAGATTCGCCAGGGCCCCTGAGCCTGCGACACAACGGACAAACCTGCCCCGCTCATCATCCGAGGCCAATTGAAGAGGGTCTTCACTATAGGCCACTGCAACCTGTAAACGCTCAGGAAGATTCCATTTGGCCAAGAGCCACCCCCCCACCGTAGCATGGCTGACCCCAAGGCGCTTGTGTTCGTGAGACACGACCTGTCCGTGGCTATGCTGGTTCAGGTCGGGGTCCGCATAGAGATCAGGACAGACTTGGTCTAACGCCAGCATGCCGATATCCTGCAGCAAGGAAGCGATGAAGAGTTCTTCCAGAGCCCGTAGCTCACAATACTGGCCCAACACCCGGCTCGCCGCCGCGGCCAATCCCATGCGCTTCCAATAGAGGGGATGGTTGAGGGTCGCACCACCCTCCTTCTCGCGCAGACCGGTTACTAAGGAAAATGAAAGAGCCAGGGAGGTAGTGGCGTTCAACCCAAGGAGTAAAATCGCAAACTGGAGGTTCTCCACCTTTTGCTGGGTCGCATACAAAGGGGAATTGGCAATCCGGAGGATCTTACTCACAATGGCGGGGTCGAGGGAAAACACCTTCACAGCTTGGTCAATGTCCACCTCCGGATCATTGGCCAACTCAATGACTTGCAGCGCATAGGTGGGGGGGCTGGGCAGGCTCCGACACGTTTTCAGTTTTCCCTCGAGTTCCGGGGGCAGGAGTTCGTACATAATTGACCAAGATCGGGTTGTATCTTGCCTAAATGGGGAACAAGGTAATCCTAGTATATCGTCTTGTATTCCAGAGAACTTAATTGCAGACGTGTAAAAGCAAACTTTATGTGTTGATGGACTGAGGGCACTGAATAGCAAATCGGTACCCTCGAACCCTGCTGGAAACACATCACCTACTTTTCCGGATGAATCCATGTAGAGCAGGCGAGGGGAAAGTAAGAAAGGTAAAGAAACTCGAAAAATCGGTTAAATGGGAGACCGAAGAAAGCTCAATGCTTTTCCCGAGGGTGGAAGGAAAACCTCACCACGGAAAAACGGCAAGGGTGAAACTCAAGACCCCTCGTCAGACTACTGAGTGGTGGGTGCGAGGGACAAGCCCGTGAGGATTTCGCTATCGGTGTCAAGGTTCACATCTGCACCTTCCAACAACATGTAGGCATCGACCACCGAAGAC
>JAYWMS010000102.1:0-2388 GCA_035873215.1 Nitrospirota bacterium
CGATCGGTTGAAATTTCAATGTGATTCTTCTCACGAATTTCAACATCCAATTTGGCATACACACGATTTTTAATGAGGTCGTCAAATTGGTCCATCAATTGCTCAGAAAACATGGCGATGTGATCCGTTGCGTCAATCCGGACCCACCCGAACTCCATCAGATGGCTGGCATCTCGAACGACCGTCTGTCGAACCGGATAGGGGTTCCGCCGTTGTTTCCCAAACCACTCGACCAAAGCCGGTAGCTCCTGTCGGGGAAAGAAGTGCCCTCCCGCATGAGGATGCGTCCACTCATGCTCTCGATACACAAAGGCAATCCCCAATTGAGCCAACTCCTGCGTCACATTTCGACTCAACCATACCGGCATGATTTGGTCTTGCCCACCATGGATTATATAAAGGGGAGTCTGACGAAGATTTTTCAAGAAGGGGTACATTACATCATCGATACCACTCGCCATCGGAGCAATCCCGGCGAATCGGTGCGCATGATGCATTCCGATGATCCAAGCTCCAATACCTCCATTCGACATACCTGTCAGATAGATTCGATCGGAGTCAATATGGTACCGGTCTTGGACTGCCCGAATGGTTGCAAGGACCAAATCCTCTCCCAACCGCGTCCACCACGCGCCCATCGACACCGTCGGACAGGCTAGAATATAGTCCTTCCCCAATCGTGGAGCCCATCGATCCAAATACGCATCCCCAGTAAACCCTGCACCATGGAGGCAAATGATTAAGGGGAACGCACTGTCTGTCTTGTAAGCCTTCGGAACGAAGAGGCCATATGAATGATCAAGACCATGTACCTCAATGATTTGATTGGGTAGCCTACCCACAGGCACAGGATCGTACTTCCTAGATTGCTGAATAAACCTGGCAATTTTTTCCACATTCACACTAGGGAATTCTAAGATGCGTTTCCCTAATTCTTGAGCCTGGGCAGAATCTTTAGTATACAGGTATTCATGAACAAGATTTCCTAATTCCTTCGGATCAGGAGAAGGCGCACTTTCACCAAAAGCCATAGCCGTTATGGACAAACTCAAGAGAAGCAGGCCACTAGATGCGGGTATCCTAAAAAGTGACAGGAAATAATTCATGACCAATTTTCTTATCATTAAACTACATTCTGCGGTTTCAATTGTTTAGAAGATGAAGAACTTAAGAAAGTCATGACAACCGTACGTTTAACCTGTAAAGACTTAGATTTGACATGTCAGACAATCTTCGATGACGTTCAGAAAAACGAAATGGGAGTGTGACCCGTGGATCGTGTTCCCGTCACCCACACAGGATGCTAACGGGATCCATCCCAATACGACAAGCACAAGATGGATTCCCAATAAAAGACGTTGGGAATGACAAGGTCGGATGGGAATAAATGGTATTGTTGTTTTTCGTCATCCCCGTAGTTTTTGACGGGGATCCATCTTTCTGCTTAAAACGAAAGCCCGCAAAAAACCGGCGGGCATAATGGTTTGGCTAGACCTACACTCTGTAGGAATTCCGAACTCATTTAGATGAGTTCAACAATCCTCTAGGCCATTTTAAGCAACTCAGCTATTGCACCACTCACACCTTCAAAAATCTGATGCGGCTTGGCTGTTCCATACATATAGGCAGGAGTCGTGATCACCTTATTACCGGAATCCACCACAAACTTCTCAACATCACAATTTGAATGTTTGGCACCTGTCTTTTCGACTTCTGATGCGGTGCCTTGATCATTGCCAATGGTCACATTCACGCCTTTTTCACCAAAGGCCAAGGCCATGATGGCAGGAGCAATACAAATCGCGGCGATCGGTTTTCGTTCAGTATGAAATTCTTTGACTACTCGGAGGACCTCAGGATCAATGGCACCTCCACTGCCCTTCTCTGCAAAGTTACACAAATGGAGAGCTGCACCAAATCCACCTGGGAAGGCCAGTGCATCAAAATCCTTGGCCTTCAAATTTTCTAAGGGTTGGATCTCACCACGTGCAATACGGGCTGCTTCCTGGAGAACATTTCTTTGTTGTCCTGTTGGTTTCTGGGTCAGGTGATTGGTTTCCGCCACGTCCTTATTCGGGGCAAACACTTTGTATTCCCCGCCATGCTGACCAATGGCTATCAAAGTACTAATCGCTTCCGTGATCTCCGCACCATCTAAGAACCCGCATCCGGATAGAATGACTGCGACGTTTTTCATAGTATCCTCCTCTACGCTCTACATTATTCCCATAAGATCTTACTCATCATCCCACTGTGATTGGGGGATTAAATTTGCTGGAATAAAAATCCTACATAACGCGGCTAAGACGTTTCCACCTGAGCCTTGTCCAGACATCGGTTCTCCACGAGCTAGTTGTATAAATCCCTCCGATTAAAACATATCTGGAA
>JAYWMS010000113.1:0-2307 GCA_035873215.1 Nitrospirota bacterium
CCATACCGATTTATCCGAACCACCAATCGGTTACACATGAAATTGGGCTTCATACAGGCCTGCGTATAACCCACCTCCGGCCAATAGAGTAGCATGATCGCCTTCTTCGATGATCCTTCCATTATCCAAAACCACAATTCGATCCACAGACTGTAAGGTTGACATCCGGTGGGCAATAATAAACGTGGTGCGTCCACGCATCAGCTCATTCATGGCGATCCGAATGTCGACTTCCGTCTCGGTATCGATATTGGACGTCGCTTCGTCAAAAATGACAATGGGTGGATTTTTCAGCAAGACTCGCGCAATTGCCACACGCTGCTTTTGCCCGACGGAAAGTTTCACCCCACGCTCACCAATCCACGTCTCGTACTTCTCCGGAAGTTCCATAATAAAATCATGCGCACGAGCCACGGCAGCGACTTGCTCAATCTCACCCTGAGTGGTTTCTATATTGCCATAGGCAATATTCTCACGAACCGTTCCATTGAAGAGAAACGGTTCTTGTTGCACCAGTCCAATTTGTGATCGCAGAAAACTTAACGGCAGGTCACGGAGATCATAGCCATCAATCCCAATCGCCCCGCCCTTCACATCATAGAAACGCATAATCAGCTTGATGAGTGTGCTTTTTCCAGCTCCACTGGGACCAACCAGGGCCACACGTTCCCCGCCCTCGATGACTGAAGAAATGCCACGCAAAACGGGCAAATCAGGCCGATAAGCGAACATCACACTGTCAAGTTTTATCGTTCCCTTCAGTCGAGACATCGGTGCAACAGCATCTGCCGGAGTCTGCACCTCCGGCACCGTATCCAACACCTCGAAAATACGCTCACTCGCCGCCAGCGCATGTTGCAACATATGATTGACAGAGTGAATCTGATTGACCGGAACATAAAACAGCGCCAAATAGGAAACAAAGGCCACGAGTTCTCCAACCTTCATACTCCCATCGATAACTTCCCTCGCTCCAAACCAAAGGATCAACACCGTCCCCAAACTACCAAGGAACATCATCGTCGGTGAATACATGGACCACAGAAACATCGCCTTCAGGTTATTTTGGCTGACGGCATAGCTTTTCCGGTCAAACCGCTGTCGTTCATACTCATGGCGATTAAATCCCATGGTTTCACGAATGCCGGATAGCGCATCTTGCAAATACGAACTGAGATCGGCAGTGCTCTTGCGAATTTCATGATAATACCCATGCACCCGTCGCGAAAAACTGATGGCGGAAAACGCCAAAATCGGAATAGGAATCATCGCGAATAAGGCCAATTTCCAATTAAGACTAAACAACACTCCGGTTATCCCGATCAAAGTCAACGAGGCAGTCAACATTCCTTCCAAACCGTCCACAAAAATCCGCTCCACATGTTCCGTATCATTCATCACACGAGACATGATTTCCCCGGTTGACCGATTTTCAAAAAAGCTAATCGATAAGCACTGAAGGACCTGGAAAATTTGTTGACGCAAATGAAAGATCACTCGTTGCTCAAGAATGTTGTTAAACCGGATGCGCAGAGAATTGGACACATCTTTGAGAGCAAAAGCACTCACCAATCCTCCAAGCACCCAGGGCAACAGCTCTATTTGCTTCCCCTGGATCACATCATCAATGATGACCTTAATCAACCAGGGTGGGAGTAACGCAAAGGCTGTCATCAAGGCAGCACAGGTAAACGTCGCGATAACGAGGGGACGATGAGGATGGAGATATCCGAGAATGCGAAGGAGGGATTTCACAAACAGTCAAACCACATCATAACTAACGCACACTTTCAATACCATGCCATGAAGACACCAACCACACTCATGCTGTTTACGGGAATTAGGGAATCAGCACCGATTAGATAACCGGGACAGGCTCTTCTTTCCAATACGACTCAAATTCATTGAGTTGGGTCAAAGTGGACATGTCCGTCATGCGATCCAAAAAGACCTTTCCCAGGAGATGATCCATTTCATGTTGAATACACACACCATAAAGGCCGCTGGCTTCAAGATCCTGGTCGGCACCATGCCGATCTAAGTATTGCACCCGAACCATTGACGGCCTGGTAACCTTTCCCCGCAATCCATCGACACTCAGACACCCTTCCCACATTTCTACCTGGTGTGGGCCATAGAAAACAATCTTAGGATTAATCAAGACCGTCTCTGGGAACCCCTCATCTCCTGAACAACTCATGACGATCAGCTGTTCGGAATGAGAAACCTGGGGAGCGGCTAAGCCAATCCCATCGTTTTCCAACATCGTTTCAAACAAATCATCAATAGTTTGCTGAAATTCCTGTT
>JAYWMS010000128.1:0-3650 GCA_035873215.1 Nitrospirota bacterium
ACGGTGCCAAACGGGCAGGTCATCAGTCAGTCGCCTGCCGCCGGGACGCCGGTCTCCACCACTACCCCCGTGAACTTTGTGCTCTCGCTCGGCCCGCTTTTAATTCCGGTTCCTGATGTTGGGGGCTTGACCCAGTCCTTGGCAGAGGCTGCGATCACGTCGGCACTCCTCCCTGTGGGTGCAATCACCACGGCCAACAGCGACACGGTGCCAAACGGGCAGGTCATCAGTCAGTCGCCTGCCGCCGGGACGCCGGTGCCCCTCGGGAGTGAAGTTAATCTGCTGGTGTCCTCTGGTGGGAGCCAACCACCACCATCCGGCTCTGATTTTCGGACCCAGGTCATCAAACTGACGATACCTGCCGGGTCAAACTCGGTGACTGTCACCACCGGCTTTGAGCCGGTGGAACCCACCAGAACCGTGGCTTTGATTTCTGGCATTACCCAACATGCCTTGGGCTGGACTGCAGAAACGACCCAGGATCCTGCGGAGATTTCCGCTCGGGTCAGTTTAGTGAATGGCACGACACTCACCGCTACTCGGGCTTCTTCCGTCAATCAAACTGATACGGTGTGGGTCTTACTCATCGAGTACACTGGGCTCCCCGGTGGACCCAATGAAATGCTTGTACGGGATCGCCGAACTCATGCGTGGATGGCCGGGCAATCCAGTACCACCTTTAATGGTCCCATCAGTTCCATTAGCAACCCCAATAAGGTCGTAGTCTTTGGAGGTGGAACCGAAAATCCAAACACGCGCAAGAATCAGTATGACCGCGGCGATGTCCGCGCGTGGATCGATGAGACCGGAGTCGTCAACTTAGCCCGGGGTGATGGGAACGGTGCTATTGTGTCGAGTCACCAAGTCGTGGAGTTTGTCGGGAGCAATTGGAATGTTCAAACCGGTGATGCCACCCCAAGTCCCGATCCCGGGAGCACAGATGTCTTAATTTCCGATGTCACCGATGTCAATACGGCTTGGGTGTATTTCACCTGGAGCACAAACTCCGCCAATTTAGATGAACGCGGGCACCGAGTATGGTTGACATCCCCCACGAATTTACGAGTTCAGGAGGAAGCCAATGGGACAGGGAACAAAACCATTCGCTGGCATGTCATTCACAATCCCACGATCCAAGTTCAGTCCGGCGCCGCCAATAATCAATTGACCACGACCACCACCGGGACGATCACCGGGTTTTCCGCGGTGGCTGATTTGGACAGGGCTTTTGCATGGGTGAGCGGGCTTACTGATGGAGGGGGCAATGCCCATCCCCGCGACATGTGGCAATTCGAACTCAGTGACCCCTTGACGATTAGTCTGCAACGGGGTCGCACCGGGCAAGAATTAAGCTACCGGTATTTCGTGGTGGAGTTGCCATGATGTAGAGGAACTGAAGAACCATAAAGTCCGGAGGAAAATTGATTCAGACACGATTATTTTTTAACTTTATCGTGTCCGCCTTCTATTCTTGGTTTCAAATAGCAGGCACTCCGCTAAACTGCAGCATTCCCTTTCCCCACTCCTTCTTCCCTTTTAACTTGAAAATTTTCGAAGTGGCTGGCACTCTTGCCAACCATTGGCAAACAAGGGCAAAGCAGCATAGGTTCAATTCAGCTCGTCCAGTCCTGTGGGAAGAGGAGAATCACAATGGAGATAGACCCCTCCAGCTTAGAACGAATTAAAATGTTTATGGAATTCATCCAGCGTGCGAAACAAGCTGGCACGAAACTGTCATTTATTAGTACCCCTACCGAACATGGTGATAACATCACAGCCACCGCCACCATCGATGGGGAACGACAGAACATCGGTATACTCTTTTGGGATGTCAGTTTGCTTCAAGACCGTGGATTGGTTGATGTTTTGGATGATGACGATGTGGCTTTGGGCATGAATATTACCGATGGGATGGTGGAGGATGCAGCACAGATTTTGTCGTTCAGTGAGGCTGAACTTACAAAAATTGGAAGAGCTTGAAAACAGGCAGGCCTGAGGTCGGACCCCCCATTCCCTTTCCCTTCCTTACAAAAAAGAGGGACGTAAGTTCATCCCCCTAATCTGTTGAAAGATTGCTCAATGCCACAACTTGTCGAACAACCTAGCATTATTCCACCCGCGGGCCAGAATCCAAAATTAATTGAAGAGTATTCAGGACGCGTTGCCACAAAAACCGATGCAGTAAGTATTGCACGGATTGTGTGTCCTCCCGGCTGGACGGAGGTAGGTCAATGCCCGGAGTTTACAGAGACGAAGGTTATCCTCAAGGGCATGCTGCAAGTTGAACACAAGAAGGGGCTCATGTTAGTCCGAGCTGGCCAAGCGGTGATTTGTTATCAAGGGGAATGGGTGCGGTATAGTGCCTGCAAAACGGAAGGCGCCGAATATGTCACGGTCTGTGTCCCAGCGTTTTCGCCAGCAACAGTCCATCGCGATGCTGAGGGACCAGGGTGTTGAAACAATCTGGTCTTAATTTCAATGAAGAGTAAGAACTTTTTTCTGGTTTCGTTCATGGTTCGAACAGCTCACCACAAACCATCCAATTTCAAACACTAGATTTTCGTATGCCGGGTTCACTTCTACTCATCACGCAACATGTGAACGAATAATCCGTCCCGAAGCTTAGGCTCGAACCACGTGCTTTTCGGAGGCATGGTGCAATCGGCATCTGATACAGCCATTAATTCATCTACCGTCGTGGGGTATAACCAAAATGCCACGGCCCAATCTTCCCCATCCACCTTAGCGGCCAATTCTTGAGGAGGCCGAACTCCTCCCATAAAATCGATTCGAGAGTCAGATCGCTGATCCTTAATCCCTAACAGCGGATCCAACACACGTTCGGTTAAAACCGAGACTGCTAGGGCACGGACGGGGTCTTTTTCCAACTCAATTTTTTGGTCTGAAGTGAATTTAGGGGTGGCCCGATGCCATTGACCATCCAGATACATATCGAATCCAGCGGGAGGTGCTTCGCCGGGTTGACCCGTCAAGGTCAAATGATACTGCGGAGCTAACGCCTCAATAAATTCCTTGGGCGTGTGGCCATTTAAATCACGCACGACCCGGTTGTAGGGAAGGATTTGTAACTCATCATGGGGGAAGATTACCGTCAAAAAACCATCTTCATGGTTGTTGGGTACGGTGGTGCTGGACTGATTGCGAGAAGCCCGAACCCGGCTGGCAGCAGCAGAGCGGTGGTGACCATCTGCAATGTATAGCGCGTCAAGGTTACGAAATTCTTCGACCAGCTGACGAATGGCAGATTCGTCTCGCACACTCCATATCGTGTGCTCAATGTCATCCTTGGCGATAAACTGTACATCAGGAGTGGTCCCCGTCACTTCTTCAAGCCAATGCGCCAGTATGCCCGAACGCCGGAAGAAAAGAAGGACCGGGCCTGATTGCGACTCATGCGCTTCAATAATTCGCACCCGATCATTTTCTTTCACCGGCCGCGTTAACTCATGTTTCTTGATCACCCCACCATCGTATTCAACCACCGATGCCAGCGCCACCAGCCCAGTCTGTTCGTGTTTCCCCCATCTCTGACGGTACACCCCGAACATAGGCTGTGCTTCCTGTGTCATGATTTCATTTTTAATGAATTTTCGTAGGTTGGCTGCCCCTTGTTCATACACTTTAGGGGA
>JAYWMS010000465.1:0-2386 GCA_035873215.1 Nitrospirota bacterium
ACTTTGCCTAATAATATCCCTGGAACTGGCACCTTATCGACAATACTCCAGGACGTACCCATCCTGACCGGTACTGATAAAGGAAGGTCCATCCAGCAAGACAGTCTTTGAAAAGGGTAATGGATTATGAGTAACGAGTGCAAAGGTGATAAGGAAACTATTTCCTCATCACCTCATCAGGAAACGCTAATAGCAGACCCTTCGATGGAGTTCATCCTGGGCAAGCCCGAAGGGCTATAGACAGGCTTTTTCAATGTCCGGTTTGTTTCGATGTGGCATGACCAGCTCTTTGGGAAGCAAGAACTCGACGTCCTCTTCGGTCACCGTCAATTCCTCGACCTCGGACGCGCCTAATCCTTTCAGATAGGACACTAATTCCGTGACTAGCACTTCTGGAGCCGACGCACCAGCCGTGATTCCGACCGATTCGACGCCCTGCAGCCACTCTTGCTGTATGTCCTTATAGGAATCGATCAAATAGGCTGGAATAGAAAATCGTTCAGCTAATTCGCGTAGGCGGTTGGAATTGGAACTATTGGGAGAACCGATAACCAAGATTATATTCACGAATTTGGCCAATTCTTTGACTGCATTCTGTCGATTCTGTGTGGCGTAACAGATGTCTTCCTGATGTGGACCCTTTATGCCAGGAAATCGACGATTCAGTGACTCCACAATTTCACGGCATTCATCGATGCTCAACGTCGTCTGCGTCACGTAGGACAGATGGTCCGAATTTTCCACTTTGAGACGTTCAACGTCTCCTACTGAAGAGACCAAATGGAACTTATCCGGAACTTGGCCGAGTGTTCCGACAACTTCAGGATGGCCGTCATGCCCGATCAATATCAACTCATAGTTGTGGGTATAGTCCCGATTCACTTCATTGTGCACCTTGATCACGAGCGGGCAGGTCGCATCGATGACTTTTAAATTCCGCTTTTTCGCTTCTTCCCACACCGTTTTGGCAACCCCGTGGGCACTAAAAATCACCAAAGCACCATCGGGCACCTCATCTAGCTCTTCCACAAACACGGCACCACGCTCTCTCAACGAATTGACCACATGGCGACTATGAACAATTTCATGTCGCACATAGATTGGGGCGCCATATCGCTTCAGGGATAACTCGACGATCAATATTGCGCGATCTACCCCCGCACAAAACCCACGAGGACTCGCCAAATATATTTTTTTCACCTGAACCTCCTTCGTATCTGTTCCAGACCTCCACCAGGCAGTAGAATGTGACTGTAGCACACCAACCTGTGTGTTCCCAAAAATTGCGCCACCTTATGCCAAGGTTTTCCCCTTCGTCAACTCACGAGAATAGCTCAATCAGTTGCCCTTTCCCCAATCCGTCAGGGTTTAGCCAGCAAAGGCATTTATCCCCATCGTACCAAGGCCGTACCCCAGGTCAACCCGCCTCCAAACGCGCCCAATAACACCAAATCTCCAGACCTCAATTTCCCCTCATGATCCGCTCGGGCTAGGGTCATCGGTAAGGAGGCAGAAGAAGTATTCCCCGTCTCCTCAATTATTGAGAACATGTGTTCAGGCGCAATACCCAAACGTTTCGCAATAGCCGCCAACATTCTTCCATTCGCCTGGTGTGCAATGACATGCTGAATATCCGACATCGTCAAATTAGATTCTTCCAGCAACTCATGAATCGCGGCCGTGAGTCGCTTGACAGCCACGCGAAACACGGTCCCGCCCTTTAACTCAATGGCATGCAGTCGATTTCTTACCGTTTCTGAACTTGTTGGCATTCGAGAACCACCAGCAGGAACCGAAATGAGATCGTTGTAGGCACCATCAGAATACAATCGAATGCTCACAATACCAGGCGACTCCGGAATATTACTCTCCTCTTTCGTGAGTACAGCTGCCCCAGCCCCATCCCCGAAGAGAACAGCACTGGACTTTTTTGATGAATCGAGATATCGGGATTTCACCTCGCTGGCTACCACGAGGCAGCAGCGGAATTGACCGGCTCGAATAAAAGCATCCGCCATTGATAACCCATATATAAACCCCGTGCAGGACGCAGCGAGATCAAACGCTGCCACATTTCGAGCGTTTAATCGTCGTTGCAAATGACAAGCGGTGGAGGGGAAAAGCATATCCGGAGACGTTGTAGAGACCAGTATTGCATCGATAGCGTCACTGCCAAGGTCAGCAGCAACCAAAGCCTGCCGTGCGGCCTGTTCAGCTAGATCCGAACACTTTTCGTCTTCTCTGACCCAGTGTCGGGTTCGGATTCCTGTTACTCGAAAGACATCGTCATCCTGCAGATCAAATTGTGACGCGATAGACGAATTGTCGACCACCGACTTCGGAAGGTAGCTCCCGGTTCCAACTATTCGGCTTTTTACGTAGCTTT
>JAYWMS010000215.1:0-1590 GCA_035873215.1 Nitrospirota bacterium
GATACCGGTTTGATTTCTTGGGTCATGAAAGTTTATTGTATCCGCGCCTGGCTGAGTGCGGACATAATAAACACCGCTCAAGAAGTTATTAGGGTGATGATGAGGTCTATGTGCAGTACCTTTGGCGAGCACATTAGCCCAACAGCCCGTTATCTCGAAAGCGTCATAACCCATCCTCAAAAACCGCAGCGCGCTCCTCGCCGCCTTATTTACGCAAGCAACGAGATCTCGAAAATCCTCACGTTCATGGAGGGTTTGATCTGACTGCCACCCCTGGCTATGCATGAGTTCCGGTTCCTCCTGTCTCATTCGTTCAACCAACATCAGCATCTTCACGTCCATCGCCTTTCGTAACTCCGCCTTGAGCTGAATCTTCCAGATCAACGTTGAAAACATCAGAATTACATCCGAGGCCTCAATCCATGGATTGCTCTCTTTAACCATAACTCAACTTGGCCGATTCCCCTGCAACCTCTCGTGGGACACCGCTCCTTTTTTCTTGAATCTCGCGCCTATTTAGTTCGCTTATAGGTCGCCACAAGCTCTGCTATGGCAATAATGTGTTCATCTATCACCGCTTCAAGCTTTGCCTTTGTCGGAGTTTCTAGGTCAGGAAGTACTTCATCAAGCACATAAAGTTTGTGGTAATATCGGTGCCGACCAATTGGCGGGCAAGGGCCACCATAACCGGTACGTTTCCAGTCATTCAGACCCTCCAAAGTACCCGAAGGAAGGTTGCTAGACTTTAGGGCCTGTTGAAGGTTGTCTACATTGGGGGGAAGATTGTAAAGTACCCAGTGCACCCATGTCATCTTTGGCGCTTTTGGATCTGGTGCGTCAGGATCGTCGACTATCAAGACTAGACTTTTCGCCGCTTCCGGCACACCTTTCCAGGCAAGCGGCGGTGAAATATCCCTTCCATCGCACGTATATAAACTTGGGATTTCACCGTTATGATTGAATGCTGTAGAACTAAGGATCATAGTCGTCATTTCCTTCAGGTCGTTAGTTTCGCTATTGATATCACCAACGTATGCGTTACCAACAAGAATTACCACCAATGGCCAACAAGATCTTAAATTCACTCTGATCATCGTTAGCTCCCGTCAAACAGTTCCAAAGACCCTTTTGTCCTTATGGGGGGCCACCAAGTCATTTTCCCGCATATCCTACCAGCTTACACTGAAATTTTGGAATAATGGCTTTGAAATCTTGCTTTTTCTTAATCGGCTAAGATGCAACAATACGTGATAGACAGAAACAGGATAGTATCAGAAGAGTCTTTACTTGCACTCTTCCAAAAACGGTCATTTTAGAAGATACAATATCTTCTATTTTCTTATTTGAAAATAATAGGAGGGTAGTCCGTGAAAAGAGAGATAAATGATACCGGAATAATGGTTAGCCCGATCGGTCTTGGAGGGATGCCGTTGTCGATTGACGGACGGCCGGACGAAGACCAGGCGTTCAATGTCATCGAAGCTTTTGTCGAAGGCGGCGGTAATTTTATTGATACCGCGAACGTATATTGCCTGGATAATTCCGATATTGGCCACAATGAAAGGCTGATCCACAAAGTTTTGAAACAGC
>JAYWMS010000220.1:0-2050 GCA_035873215.1 Nitrospirota bacterium
GTGCTCTTCCGATCTTCAGCGAAATGTTCATCAAGCTCTAATGCTCTGGTCAATGCCGTGATGGCGTCCTTCGTATTTCCGCGTTCGGCTTCGACAATGCCGAGATGGTAATAAATATCCGGAAGTTCCGGTTTAATTCCCGAAGCTAAGTGGAGTGTGTCCGAAGCTTTGTCCAACTCCCCGCGCATTCGATGAATCCAGCCCAGTGTATCTTGGAACGCGCTGACTTTTGGCGCCAATGCCACTGCTTTTTTTGCCCATTCGAGAGCCTCATCCAATCGAATATTCTTTTGGGCGGCAATCCACGCTAAGTTGTTAAAAGCAATCGGTTGTTTGGGATCGAGCGCAATGGCCTGTTCAAAAGCTTTTGCTGCCTCGTCAATACGTTTATTGCGTTCATGCACCAGCCCCAGTTTGACATAAATGCCGCCAACCTTTGGAGTCAATGATTTGGCGCGCTCATAGGCTTCCAACGCTTCCTCATCTTTCTGTTGATTAATGTAGGCATCACCGATAGCGATATGCGCCTCCACGAACTTGGGTTGGAGCTGAATAGCGGTGCCAAAGGCATTAAGGGCTTTGTCAAAGGTCTGCTGAGTCATGTAAAGCCGACCTAACGAATAGAATGGAAGGGGATTTTTCGGTGTGAGGTTGGTGGCTTTCTTAAGAGCCTCTTTGGCTTCCTGAACATGCTTTAACGCAAAGTGGGCTAGCCCAACCCCGTAGTGAGCACCGGCATGAGAAGCATCAAGATTCAGAGCACTTCCATAGGCCTTAATGGCTTGTTTTGGCTCCCGCAACTTTTGGAGATAGAGGTCTCCGAGTTGGACATGCAGACTGACCTGTTTCGGTTCCAGCCAGATCCCTTTTTTCAGCGAGTCCTCGGCCTCATTGAATCGGCCCTGTTGAATAAGATGTTTCCCCCAGGCCTGATGAACCAGCGCATTTTTTGGGGCCAACTTCAGAGCTCTTTGTAAATAATTCTTAACATTCTTGTGATCTTTTTCTCTCCAGGCGATTTCTGCCAATCCAAGGGTGGCGCCGACATGTGTGGGAACGTCAACGATCACTTCTTGAAATGTACGTTTGGCCTTTTTGAATTCGCCTTGTGCCAAAGCAGTCATGCCTTTTCGGTAGGATTTCGTTCCGGGAGGCTGCTGTGGTTGATACTGGGGAATGCCTATAGTGGCTGCCTGTGAGAGACTGATGGAAAACTCACTTATGGAGATCGCTAAAATGGCCGAGGCGATGGTTAGCAGAACGAGACGGACTGGGGTTGGATCAGTATGCATGGGATAGTCCCTTTACTCTATCGGCAAGTCTGCTGTCAGTCTACGAGATCAACGGTCTTCCTGCAATCTTCCTGAAGTAAGCATAATCCTGTAGAAATGTTTTGGTTCATCTTTGATTGGCTTGACAATAAAACCTTCGGAGGGACCTCATAACCACTTTAGTGCCCTTGACCAAGAAGATATGTCTATTTCATCAATTTTGGTCATGGTATTCGGGAAATGCAACTAGGTGAAAATAAGTAGACATGGGAAAGAAATGATCAACCCGCAAGAGTGGACAAAAACTAGCACGAATACTTTGTAAAGGGTGCACTGAAACCACCGACAATCTTTCTTAATACTATCTTAACAACCCGATAAAGATTTCCTAGTCACATATGCCTTATGATGTATATTCTCTTCCATCCTCGGAATGTGCGATCGATCCTCCCAGGAACTTTCCTTTCGCAGAAATATCAAAATTAGGGAATATGATAGGTCCAAGGGCCGTCGCGTTGTCTATTCAATAAAAGGGTTTCGTGGTACTTGGCAAGAACGACATGCCTGCATGAAGAATAGGGTCGGGAAGATGGAGGGGGTTGTTGATGCACCTGGAAAGACCTTGAGGAATTTCGGTACGGCACTCGCTGAACGGGAAAAGAATATCTCTTAAGAGAAAATATGAAAAAACGAATTTCCATTGATGATCTCCAACTGGGAATGCGTGTGGTTGGATTGGACCAATCGTGGTTACGATCGCCACTATGGGTGCATCGTCA
>JAYWMS010000229.1:0-2642 GCA_035873215.1 Nitrospirota bacterium
GTGCTCTTCCGATCTTATTGAAGATGACCTCCCAGAACTACTCTATTGATAAGGTGCACCCGTACATGCCCACATTAATGAAACCGATCAAGCAGGACCCAATTCGATCACGTCGTAAAAAGACAGCACTACCGAAAAAGAAGAGCCCACCCCGACGTCGTCAAAACCCCAATGAAATCGTCGCCTTCTTTGGAGAAGGCGTGGAATGTAAAGGAAAGATCACGAATCATGGGACGGTTCGAGTCGATGGGCGCTTTGAAGGGGAAATAAATACCAAAGGATCGCTGTTGGTGGGAACTCATGGCGAGATCACCGCAAAAGTCCGCGCAGGCACCGTGGTCAGCGAAGGCAAAATCACCGGTGATATTATTGCCAAGGATAAGATCAGACTCTTGGGCACAGCGTATGTAGATGGATCGGTGAACACCCCACAGTTGTTCGTCGAAGACGGCGCCATCTTGCTCATGCCCTGGACATTGAAAATGAAGAAGTCAAGAATCTCCGCCCGCCACATTGACCCCAAAGAACTCAAGATCGTGGAATCTGAAGGCGTCGATCAAGGACATCTCTTTGCAAAAAATTAAGAGACGACCACCACTCAGGATAGCCGTCTCTTTCTGTGTTATCGACTTTGGATTGTTGAAACACGAATTTACGTCAAGGAACATCTGGCCGGGCAGCAGTAGGCATACAAAACTTCAAGGAGGTAAGGAGATTTCAAAAAGAGTAGGATCCAAAGAAAATTACGTTGGCTCAGTCCAGGCTATTCCGCCTGGTTTTCTTCTCGAATGGATGCGTCGATTTTCTTTTTCAGGCGTTGGCTCTCACTGAAAAACTCGTCTAGGGTCAGGCTTTTGGCCAATTGAAACGCCGGCGGTTTTAACTCCCCACGATAGGACATAGCCGAGAGAATTTGCGTCGACCCTACGTGCGACGAGAATGCCACGAGCCCCATTATACCCAAGGCCACCCCTCCTGCCTGGAACACCAGCTTTTTGGTATCCATTTCCGTACACATTC
The DNA here is from genome assembly GCA_035873215.1 of Nitrospirota bacterium. GTDB lineage: Bacteria > Nitrospirota > Nitrospiria > Nitrospirales > UBA8639 > JAYWMS01. The sequence goes on from JAYWMS010000229.1 coordinate 1,021, forward strand.
GAAGGTGGGCTAGTAACAATACTCCTAAGAGCACACTCGAGCCTCCCCACCCGAGAATCTCGCTGGTCCAACCACCTGAGACCGCAAAGGCATAATATTCATCGAGGACTCCGAATAGGGACGACGCGAGGAGAGCCAGACAGGCAATGCAGGCATGAACTTTGAAATAGTCTTGGTGGAGGTTGATTTTACTCGTCCGGGCCCACGACCCTGCCCACACACTGATAAGCACAAGAGCTAACATGGGGAACATCGCTAGCTCACCCCAATCCGCCTTGGAGAAAGAATTCCAATACACCTCGAACCCCATCCACAAAGCTGTGATTGCCATAATTCCTGCGGCCGTCCATCCATGATTGAAAGCCTGCAGTACATGGACCAAATACTCGGTATCGTGCTTCGTGGGCGGGACGACAAACGCTGAGGTGCGAATTCGCAACATCGTCTGCCCCAGACGGAACAGCCCTTCTTCCTCAATCACGGTGTGTGAAATCCGTTGCCGGCCCGGCAGGCGAAACAGTCCGTTCTCGCTATTGAGATCTTCCACTCGAATGCAGCCGTCTTCGTCCCTGTCAATCGACACATGCCTGGACGATACATACTCATCATCAAGAATGACCTGATTGTTGTCGTAGGCCCGCCCAATCTGAATGGGGAACCCATCATGCTGGGTGCGCGAGGAAACTTTTCCCTGTTTATTGAGCACCTCGATCACGATCATGGCGCCACCCGGACATTGTTCAAAAATTTCCGGCCAAAGGCTTGCGCTTTTTCAAAACTGACTCCGGTCAAGGTCACTTCTCCTTGGAGTCCTTGATGATTGCTATCCACCGTCGCGACTTTGACGATGCTATCGTACAGACCGGGTAACTTTTTGTAGCCCCGCACACAAAAAACCACTTTCAGGGACGGTCCCTCCGAAGCCACAAAATCATCTACACAGCGATAGGAGCCTACCTCTTCTTCATCGTCGAACCACGTGCTCATATCATCTGACAAATCGTCTTGAAAGAGACTTTGATACAGACTATAAAAGCGGAACCGATTCAGGTGCTCCGATGAGATATAGGTATGGGTAAACTGTAGTGTCCCGGTAGAGAGCGAATTGGAGAGAAAAATGCCATCTTCGAACGAGCAACTTTGTGTCACGGTTTCATACAACCATTTTTTCCGCTTCCCCGAACTTCCCCAACATTTGACGAATGCCGCAATCTTTCCAGGCACCGCATAGGGCCCTAAGGAGGTGGTTTCCCATGCTTGAGATACGATCGACGATAAGTAGGTTTCTTGGTGCCGGAGGAGCTGATCCCGGAGCATCAGTAAAAATAATTCAGGCTTCTCGAATTGTTCTGCCATGGTTTCGGCGACAAGCTCGTCCACAAATTTGGCAGGGACCAAGAAGCTTAATTGATCACCGGCACTTGCCACATTAACCCCAATCACCTCTCCATCAGAGGTCACCGCCGGCCCACCGCTCATGCCCGCATTCAGTGACCCCGTAAAATGGATTTTCTCATACAGGTTCCGTTCCAGAAGGCCGCTATAGGTTCCCTCCACGATAGTCATCCCCAAATCCCAAGGATTCCCCATCGAATATACCCGCTTTCCTTTGTCCATCGATT
>JAYWMS010000230.1:0-3464 GCA_035873215.1 Nitrospirota bacterium
CCATCACCCTTTCCTTTTATGCCATGACAAAAGATACAGCTGCCATCATAAATGGCACGTCCCTTCTCAAGGGCTTCAGGAGTCGCTTCCAACATGGCCTTCGAAACAGCTGCATTCCCCGTCCCACTCAGGGCCACCATACTCAATAAAACGGTCGTGAACAGATAGAAAAGGACTCTGCGTCTTTCAATGTATGGTTCACGGCTCATCCTCATCCCCCTGTCCCTTCCTAATAAATAAGATCTGCCCCGATGAGAAAGGCATTACGAAAATTCCTTGCAGAACTGGTGCCCCCCTCGGCTTCCCGTAGATTGAAATCATCACGGACAAAGAGCGCAATATTCGTCCGTAGATAATATTTGGCTTGAATCGCCAGCAGGGTATTACTTTTCCTCGCGGCCAGCGCCCCTCCAGCATCCAGATTGTCAAAGCGGAGAGACATCAGGAGACGATCGGTCAGCAGAACATCCGCTTCTAGAGTCAAGCCCGTGGCTGTCGAATCAAAACTAGAGGCCAGCGCTTGGGGGAGGTTGGTCACCCGATCGATCACAAAGGCCCCATACACATCCACCATCTTATATCGGAGGGTCGCGGCAAGACCGTACCGACTCCAATCGACATCCGGGGTCGCCGACCCGGTCGAGACTTTCGCATTGTTGTTCCCGAAATACGCAAATCCTGAAATGTTGGCTGAGAACAGGTCGGATTCAGCCTGGTCGAGACGGACCATGACATACCAATCCTTTGGATTATTCGAGTCTCCAAACGTTTCATTGGCACCGTTCAAGACCCCGACTTGATACAACAACCATCGTCCAAAGGGACGGCCATGGATATCCAACCCTATTTCTTCAGGAGAGTTAAATAAAGAAGCTTGAAAAGGGAGAATGGCTGTCCCGTCTCTCTTCTTTAAACCATACATTTTGGCAGCAAAGGCATTCGGCAGCAGTGGGATCCGGTTAATGATCGGTGATGTAGCAGTACCTGAAGGATCTAGATCTACCCCGACCACATCCAATTGTTGTCTGTGTGTGGGAAAGGACATGAACGCCGAGGGATCGAGTTTCCCGATTCGCAGATGGGCCAGATCATGCTTTCCAAGATTATTGAAGGTGACAAAGGCTCGCTCAACTTTCGTTTCCCCCGACTCAAGACCACTCTCAACCTCGACAAAAAACCCGACATTGGATGTGATCGTCCCCGCAGTAAAGAGATTAAAGCTTTTGGGCCAACCAAAATCCGTGCGGTCTTCTGGGTTCCCCGCGATTCCCGGCCCTGAACTGCTCTTCGCATAATCAAAATTCCGAAGGAAATTGCCTTTGACCCGAAACGCCAGGATGTCTGTCACATCGTTTAACGTCAGATCGCCCAGTCTCCGTTTCTTCGTAATGCCGCCATCTTCAGTCCCCGGCATTTGATACCCGTTTTCCAGGAAACGCTCCCCGAAGGTATTCAACCGAGGCGGTCTTGTATGGCAGACGGTGCAGTTCACATTATATTTCCGCGCAAACGCTGGAACGGCGTGTGCTTCTGAAGGAACCAGTAAGGACCCCGGGACGCTCATTCCACAAGCGATGACAACAAGCAGGGAGAAGCGTATCAACATCGCCATTCCTGTTCTTTGATCATTCATGAATTATCGACCCTCAAATCCCAATATACCTTCCGAGATACTACCTTCTGACATAGGCCCATTTCGTCCCTACAACGGATAAACATGGATGAATAATCATCCTTTCACGTTAGTAGAAGTGATTCAAGAGAAGATATGAGAATTTGGCCATAATCACGGATGGACGTCATCAATACGAGAAAAGGGATTCACTGTCGATTGGACCAAGAATAGGCACTTGAACCCATCGCTTCCATACGTCATTCGCGCAAGCTGCTCAACCTCTCTTTCATCCCTGATTTTCAGCCTTAACCCTCAGAGTTCTACCTACGCTGAAGTGCTCATTGTTCCTGGTAAATGACTCTCGCTACAGTTTCAAATACGTATGCAACCTTATGACCTGTCAAAATGACTGCTCAACACTCGTCTCCCTGAGCACCAAAGAACAGGCCGGAAATGTTCGATGATGATGAAAAACAAAACGGATGGCACATCCCCGTCTTCCGCAACCCCGAAGTGGTACCTGGCGTACTTCCTGTTGGCGGCGTTTGATCTGCTGACGGTCTCCGGTAGCCTCTACTTGAATCACACGATCATGGACAGGTTTTCAGATTCGGTCTCCGTGAACGGCGAATGGGCCCATCGGTTAGGGGAATTAGCTATTTTACGAGTCTTGGCCGGGGAAACCAACGCGCCGGGCAACAACGTGTTCGATACCCATGATGTCGCCGGGGAATCCCGCAAACTGGCCATCGCGCTGCAGGCATTTGTCCAGCAGCGGGAGAAAATGGAACAAGAACTGTCCCACAATCTCCCTCCAGATGAAGCGGAACCCCTGCTGGAGAATCTCCAAACCATTCAAAAGAAAGTGGATGAGATGGTGGAGGAAGCGCAAAGCATCTATTCGTTTTTTCTCCTCATTCAACCGGAACGAGCCGGCGAGCGCATGGCCACGATGGATCGCAAATATGCCATGGTGCATGCGGCCATTACCACGGTGGAGACACAATTCCGGTCAACACAAGTGTCCTTACTCAATCATCAGGAAGCTATGGCGTTAGGGTTTCAACGTTTTGAATATGTGATCGCGGTGTTTATCGTGCTGATGATTGGCATGGCCAGCATATATGGTCACCGGATTTATAAGGAAATGAAAATCGCGGCACATGAGCGAGATGGATTTCTTCGCCAACTGCAGAAAGCCGCTCACATGAAAACCACGTTCTTCACGGACATCAGCCATGAACTCCGAACCCCCATCACGGTGATTCGTGGTGAAGCCGAAGTGACGCTGCGAGGGAAGGTGAAACCCCTTGAGGAATACCGAAGCGTGCTGGAACGAATCGTGCGCTTGTCCGATCATCTGCAAAAACTCGTGAACGATTTGCTCTTTTTAGCCAGATCCGAATCGGGATCACTGGAAATGAACAAGCACCGCGTCAATGTGCAAAAAATCCTGAGGGAGGCCGCGGCGGATGCGGAAGTCCTTGCCAAAAAGAAGGGCATCACGTTGGAATTTCCAAGCCACGGCAACACGGTTATGATTCACGCCGATCCCCAGCGTCTCAGACAAGTATTTTTCATCGTCTTAGATAATGCGATCCACTACACTCCGATTGGAGGAAAAGTGGATATCTGTTCGAAAAAGAATGGTCAGTATACTCACATCGTCATCACGGACAATGGAATTGGCATTTCCCCTGAAAATCTGGATCTGGTTTTTAACCGATTTTATCGGATTCCCAACCAAAATGGGCACAGATCGCCAGGGACCGGATTGGGCCTGCCAATTGCCAAGTGGATAACAGAAGCACACGATGGTAGTATTTCCCTAGTGAGTTCACTGGGAAAG
>JAYWMS010000250.1:0-7259 GCA_035873215.1 Nitrospirota bacterium
GGATTGAATTCGATTATTGTTGCGTACACGCCGCTTTAGCTCTTCGAGAAATGGGCGTCGAAACGATCATGGTGAACTGCAATCCGGAGACCGTGAGTACCGATTATGATATTTCTGACCGTCTCTACTTTGAGCCACTCACCGAAGAAGACGTTCTCAATATCATGGAGAGAGAGAAGCCCTATGGCGTGGTGGTCCAATTTGGCGGACAGACCCCCTTGAAATTAGCCTTGCCGCTGGAGCGCGCCGGAGTGCCGATCTTGGGGACTAGCCCGAATGCCATCGATCGTGCTGAAGATCGAGAGCGGTTCAGTGAGTTAAGTAAGTCTCTGGAACTCAAACAGCCACGAAATGGTATTGCACGATCCGGAGACGAGGCCTATCAATTCGCGGATCAAATAGGCTATCCCGTTATCGTGAGACCATCTTATGTTCTGGGTGGACGGGCTATGCAAATAGTCTACGATGAAGCCTCCTTGCAAAAATATATTCGAACCAATGTCTTAACCTCGTCTCAGTATCCCTTGTTGGTCGATCAGTACTTGACCGATGCCATTGAAGTGGATGTGGATGCCATATCAGATGGAACCGATGTCGTCGTCGCAGGAATCATGGAACACGTGGAAGAGGCGGGGATTCATTCGGGAGATTCTGCCTGTTCATTGCCACCCTATTCATTAGAAGAAACAGTGATTCAACAGATTCGTGGGCAAACGGTGGCCTTGGCTCGCGAACTGGGCGTGATTGGGCTCATGAACATTCAATTTGCCGTGCGTCAAAGCGAAGTCTTTATTCTGGAGGTCAATCCCCGGGCCTCCCGGACGATTCCCTTCGTGAGTAAAACCATCGGAGTCCCTCTTGCGAAATTGGCCATGAAAACAATGTTAGGTCATTCATTAGGAAGTTTGGGATTCCATGGGCCCAAAACCTTCTCCCATATCTCGGTCAAAGAGTCTGTCTTTCCCTTCACGAAATTTGGAAATGTGGATGTATTATTAGGACCAGAGATGCGATCCACCGGCGAGGTCATGGGAATTGATCAGGATTTTGGATGGGCATTCGCGAAGTCGCAGGCCGCGGCAGGGATGGCCTTGCCACACAAAGGGACAGTTATTCTCAGCGTGAAGGATGGGGATAAAGCGGGAACACTCATTCTTACAAAACGACTCATCGCATTAGGGTTCCACATTCAGGCCACACGCGGGACAGCACGGTATTTACAAGACCATGGGGTAGCAGTAGAGATGGTCAATAAAGTCAATGAAGGCAGACCTCACTTGGTAGACCATATCAAAAATCGACAGGCACAATTAGTTGTGAACACCGTTGGCACTTCCCCCTCACAGGAAGACTCCTTACCCATCCGCCGTGAAGCTCTTCATCAAGGAATTCCTTACATTACAACCTTGCAGGGTCTGCGAGCCGCAGTCACAGCCATTGAAGCCATGACAAGGTCTCCACTTTCGGTTCGTTCGCTTCAAGAATATCACCCGGCGTAAGTTTAGCCAGGTAGCTTCATTCTCCTTGACCGTGAAGGATAGCCCCAGTTTACCTCTCCCCCACTAAACCCAAGTATCCATATTCCGAAGCGTTGCTGATGTTCTTCTCCGCTGAATTCTTCCCTGGTCGTTGACAGTCGCGGTCCGTTTCCTTGAAACTTCATAGCTTGGTTCTCAGGGCATGAAGGTTTGATAAAATAACAGAGGAGGAAAGAGTGCATGGCGGTACCGATCACGAAAAAGGGCTTTGAGGCACTCCGGGCTGAGTTGGTCCGTTTGCGCAAGGTGGATCGCCCTCAAAATATTCAAGACATCGCAGAGGCCAGAGAGCATGGAGATCTTCGGGAAAATGCGGAATATAAAGCGGCGAAAGAACGGCAACAGTTTATTGGTACTCGCACGAGCGAACTGGAAGGCAAATTAGTCGAGGCGCAAGTGATCGAGATTACCCCGGGGAAAGGGGATACTGTGGTATTTGGTGCGACAGTTCGGATGACAGATGTCGAATCGGAGGAAGAGAAAACCTATACGTTGGTTGGTTTAGAAGAAGCTGACATTAAGAATGGATCGATTTCCGTTCAATCCCCGATCGGACGCGCGTTGATTGGGCATAAGGTTGGGGATGTTGTTCAGGTGACCCGCCCTGCTGGCAAAGTGGAATACGAAATACTTGATATTTATTTTGAGGAGTCTTGATTTATGCCCTCTGCTATTTCCGTGGTGACATTACTGACTGATTTTGGCGCACGCGATCACTTTGTGGCGAGTATGAAAGGGGTCATTCTTGGGATTAATTCGCAGTCACGAATCGTGGACATTTCGCACGATGTGACACCGCATTCCATCGAAGAAGCCGCCTTTCTGCTGAATTCTTGTTATCACTATTTCCCGGATGGCACTATCCATGTCGTGGTCGTAGATCCTGGTGTTGGTTCATCCAGACGGGGGTTGGTCGTTACGACCTCACGATTCTTTTTTATCGCTCCGGACAACGGGGTGTTGAGTTATATTTTTGAAAATGAGTTGTCGGTGGAAGTCCGGCAGATTGAAAACCGCCAATTCCGTTTGGATTCTGAAGGCGCGACGTTTGAAGGACGGGATTTCTTCGCCCCTTCAGCAGCTTGGCTGACCCGAGGGCAGGTACCGGGGGCCTATGGGCGACTCGTGACCGATTATGAGACGATTCCTACGCCACAACCTGAAGTTCACAAGGGTGTCCTTCAAGGACGTGTCGCGTATGTGGATCATTTCGGCAACATCATTACCAACGTTACGCCTTCGGATATTAAGTCTTTGCAAGAAATCACAAAAAAGACGGACATCACTATTCAGGTAGGCAGTGCCTCTATAAGCGAGATGAAAACTCACTACGAACAGGGGTCCTCTGACAGTCCTGCGGCCCTTATCAATAGCAACGGCTCTGTTGAAGTGTTTTTGAAGACGGGCAAGGCAAGTGAACAACTGGGGGTGACCATTGGTGATGCCGTTGAAATATCCTGATTGTTGAGTAAGAGATTTGCGGGCTGATAGTCAGAAATTGGCATGAAACCTTTATAGGCGGTTTCCTAACGACGGATGGAAATCGAACTCCATTAATTTTTCTTGGTCAGTTTGATTTTCTGGAAAAGTCTTTCCCTCCTTCTGACAAAAAATAGTGTTCTTCCAAAACGCAAATCGTATGGAGCCCTAAGCATCGTCATTCCGGCCAGTTGTTAGCCGGAATCCATTCCGAAGAATAAGAAAATGGATTCCCAATTAAACACGTTGGGAATGACGGAGGGAGTGAAACCCAAAACGAGAATGAAGGAAAAGTTTAGCTTCTGTTGCTAGACGAATATTTGCATAATGAATCTGGGAGACCGTGCTTGGCAAAGGGTTATCGAGTCCTTGAAAATGTAGCATTGGCGGATACCGCGTTTGAGGCATGGGGGGACTCTCCGTCTCAGTTATTTGAGGCGACTTCACAAGCCGTTATCGAAACCATGGTGACTCCTTCTACAGTCGGGACATCATGGCGTAAGGACATTACACTTCAAGATACTGAACTCCATGAGTTGTTATTTGAATGGCTTTCCCAAATTGTATTTTTAAAAGATGCCGAAGCGGTGCTCTTTCATCACGTTGAATGTCAGGTGTGGAAGAATCAACGGGAGAGTATGTGGCTTGCTCAAGGTGTTCTGACGGGAGACCCTATTAATCATGCCATCCAAGAGTTACACACGGATGTGAAGGCCATTACGAAGCATCTTTATGAAGTAAGACAAGACGGTGAGCGGTGGTGCGCAACAATTGTTTTGGATGTTTAGGAAATGGTCATGATGAATCTTACCACCAACATGCAAGTCAATCGGGTTTCGGATTTTCTTTGGGAAATTCCTGTGACTGAAAAGTCTGGGATGCTGGTGCCCGCCCGTATCTATGCGTCAGAAACAGTTTTAAGGGGCATGGACTCCGGTGTGTTTGAGCAGGTCACGAATGTGGCCTGTTTGCCTGGAATCCAGCGCTATGCTTTGTGTATGCCTGATGGGCACTGGGGGTACGGTTTTCCCATTGGTGGGGTTGCGGCCTTTCATATTCGAAACGGGGTGATCTCCCCAGGTGGCGTGGGGTATGACATTAACTGTGGGATGCGTTTGATTCGAACCGATCTCACCCTGTCCGATGTCAAACCGCGTTTGGACAGGTTGATGACGGAGTTGTTTCGCCAAGTGCCGGCCGGCGTCGGGTGTAAAGGGTTTGTGCGAATGACGCACAAGGACTTTAAGAATGTGATGCGGAAAGGAGCACAGTGGAGTGTGGAGCATGGCTATGGGTGGCGGGAGGATTTAGAACGGACCGAGGCCAATGGATGTCTTGGTGGGGCCGAACCAGATAGTGTGTCGGAACGGGCCCTTGAGCGAGGCCTGCAACAGCTTGGCACGTTAGGGTCGGGAAACCACTACCTAGAGGTGCAAGTTGTTCACAATGATCGAATCTACGATCGCCAGGTGGCGGAAGCTCTGGGGATTCACGGACATGAGCAAATTGTGATTATGTTTCATTGTGGTTCGCGCGGTTTTGGCCATCAGGTTGCGACGGACTATCTGAAGATCTTCGAAAAAGCGATGAGGCGATATAAGATTACGGTGAAAGATCAACAATTAGCCTGTGCGCCGTTTCAATCGACCGAAGGCCAGGATTATTTTCATGCGATGAACTGTGCAGCCAATACGGCCTTTGCGAATCGGCAAGTGATCGCCCATCAGATTCGCGAGGCCTTTAGTTCGGTATTTGAACAGTCCCCCGAACAATTGGGTATGCATCAAGTGTATGATGTCGCACACAACATCGCGAAAGTTGAACGGTATAAGGAAGGGGAACTTCTAGTCCATCGCAAGGGCGCGACGCGTGCTTTTGGTCCGGGAAGTTCTGATTTGTCGGACTTGTACCGAAAGTTCGGACAACCGGTCATATGCGGAGGGTCAATGGAAACCGGCTCGTATCTTTTGGTTGGGACGGACCACGCGATGGATGAAACATTCGGATCGACTATGCATGGGGCAGGGCGAACGATGTCACGAGCTAAAGCCAAGCGGATGGTGCGAGGGGCGGAGCTTCAACAGGACATGGCGCATCGTGGTATTATCGTCAAAGCGGTGTCGATGTCAGGGTTAGCCGAGGAAGCCGGGTTTGCCTATAAGAATATTTCTGATGTCGTCGAAACGGTAGACTCCGCAGGCATCACTAAAAAAGTCGCAGAGTTTTTACCCATTGGCAACATCAAAGGATGAAAAATCTTTTCACATGTCCTAAAAACTCCATAAACAACCTGCTAGGTATAGGATATAAAAATTACCATCTTACTTCGTCACTCCCGACATCCTTTATCGGGAATCCATTTTTTTGCGAACCTGGAGTAATTGCAAGATGGATCCCCGCTTAAAACTGCGGGGATGACCGGGAGAAAAGAATTATCGGGAGCTAAACTAACAATCTTTTGGGAATTTTTTGAAATGATTCCGACTGTAGAATGGAAAAACGGTGCTGTTTGTTTATTGGACCAAAGCCTTCTGCCAGGGGAGGTGAAGGTACTGGAATGTCGCGATTACCACACTGTGGCTGATGCCATTCGTGACCTCCGAGTGCGCGGAGCCCCTGCTATTGGGGTGACGGCCGCAATGGGTGTGGCTTTGGGTGCCCAACAGAGTGGCGCAACAACATTTGCTGAATTTGAAACACAGGTCTTGGCTATTTGTGACACGTTGGCCGCCACTCGGCCAACAGCTGTGAATTTATTCTGGGCCATTCAGCGGATGAAGGAAATCCTTCATGCCAATCAGCATTTACCCATCCAAGATTTGCAAGCACGTCTTGTTCAAGAGAGTCTTGCCATTCAACATGAAGACATTGAGATGAATCGTGCCATCGGCCGTTACGGATCGACCCTCATTTCCCACGGTCAACAAATCTTGACCCATTGTAATGCCGGGGCCTTGGCTACTGCTGGTTATGGTACGGCCTTAGGTGTGGTACGGGCAGCGTGGGAACAGGGAAAGGACATTCATGTCTTTGCGGATGAAACGCGGCCAGTCTTGCAAGGTGCACGACTGACAGCTTGGGAATTGATGCAGGACGGCATCCCTGTCACGCTTATCACGGATAACATGGCTGGATCGATCATGCGACAGGGTAAAATTCATCTGTGCGTGGTTGGGGCTGATCGGATTGCGGCTAACGGTGATGTTGCCAATAAAATCGGAACCTACTCCGTCGCGGTGCTCGCCAAGGCACATGGCATCCCATTTTATGTCGCTGCAGCGTCCTCTACGATTGACATGGATACCCCTTCGGGTGATGACATTCCCATTGAAGAGCGATCACGAACGGAAGTCACCGCTCTGAATGGAGGGTCTTCTATCGCACCTGAAGGAGTGGGTGTTTTGAACCCGGCCTTTGACGTGACTCCAGCAAGTTATATCACCGGAATCGTTACTGAACGAGGCGTGTTTCGACCGGGAGAAATTGCGGAACAGTTCAAGAAAGGTTGCACCTGAATAAAGCCAGATGGATTCCTGAAAAAGGATGTTGGGAATGACACATTCAAGGCTACGGGAATTTCTCCTACGGTTTGCGGATTTCGGTTCACTGCTTACGGTGAGGTAAGGGGAGGAACTGATTTAATCTCATCGAGGCCTAGAGCTTGATTGAGAGCTTTTGCCAGGTCTTCAAGGTTGTAGGGTTTACTGACGATGCCTTTGAACCCATATTTGTGAGGTTCTGCCATCACTGGGTTGTTCGAGTACCCACTCGAAACCAGAGCGATCACAGTCGGATCAATGGCTTGCAATTCCTGAATCGCTTCTCGCCCACCTAACCCACCCGGAATCGTCAAATCCATAATCGTGACGCGATACGGGGTTCCCTCCGACATAGCCGCCTGATACCGCTGCACGGCATCGGTTCCGTTCTCCACAAATTCTGGTTCATACCCCAGGTGCGTCAGCATGGTTCCTAAAATGTCCTGGATGTCCTGTTGATCCTCCAGTACCAAAACCTTTCCGCTTCCCGAGGCGATGATGGAATCTTCTGGGGGAAGCAATTCTTGAACCTTGCCAGATGCCGGCAAATAAAATGAAAAGATCGAGCCTACCCCCAATTCAGAATTGACCAAGAGATGTCCACCATGCCGTTTGATCACGGAATAGGCTGTGGCCAGGCCAAGGCCATGGCCCTTTTCCTTCGTCGTAAAATAGGGATCGAAGATTTTGGAAAGATGTTCTG
>JAYWMS010000251.1:0-1764 GCA_035873215.1 Nitrospirota bacterium
CCATCGTTGAGCACACCACCATGGGCCACACCCAACGCATCAGCATAGTCAACAAATAATTGTGCATCATCAGGAATTCGCTCAATAGCCTCTTCAAAAGCGGCAAGGGCTTCGTGATGACGTTTTAATTCAACATACGAACGCGCAAGTAACGCCCATCCGGGACCATTGTCCGGATTTCTTTCAAGCTTTTCCTTAAGTCCTTCAAGCAACACACTAATGTCTCCTGCTTCCTGATGGACGGGTGTTATCCCCAAATCCGACTGGGTCGAATAATCCGCAGGCTCAAGGGCTAATGGATGGCCCAATTTCATGTAGAGCGCGATGCTACCAGTAGCAAGGAGCAAACCCACTGCTGTTGCAACCAACCAAGTGTTTAAAGACATTCGTGGTTTTGGTTCGTCCACATTTGCCCCCATATCAGTATCCATTGACCATCCCTCCCAAAGATCTCTCCAACCAACAGATTATTTTCGCGGTCTGATTCAAGATCTGACTAATGTTCCCAAATGTATCCGAACGAGAAAAAATCCCTCAAAACTTCTTCTTCCTGCGTCGTGCCATTCGTCGTGAGTCGTTCAACCCCACCTTGTATTTCAAAGGTCATGTTATCCTTCCATCGATAGCTCAGCCTGGCCGATGGGGTCACACGCACGATATTCGTGCCAAGGTTACTCTCTTGAATATAGAAATTCACAAAAGAATCCAGTTGCCAGTTCTCCCAAAATCTGGCGAGTGAGTTCAAGACGAAAGATTGTGCTTGATATGAAGGGTTATCAATATAACTGGCTGTCAGGCCCAAGGTATGATTCCGAAAAAAGACTTCGTTGCCGGTAGCCTGCAACGTATAGGTGAGGATATCACCACTTCCCGCCAAGGCAGGTTGTATTCCTGCCGCACCCGTTCCCGTTGTTCGAATAAAGCGGGCATCTCCACCCAATTGCCAGGTTGAGGAAATGGGGTGTGTGACACCGATGAGGACGAGATCGCTTTCAGCTGTCAGGGCTTTTGCGTGATCGCGCAACGTACTCTCACTATTCGTTTGCAGGGCATCTTCGACGGAGGCGTCCCCCGTCGCCAACAGTGCATTGGCTGTCTGCGTTGTGGGAGTTGTTCGATGATCCACCAACACATTCAACGTCGTTCCGCCGCTTGACTGCCAACTGCCGTTGAGCATGGCAATATTGAGCAATCGATAGGACACATCAAAGTCCACGAGAGAGAACAGTGACAAACCATTTGAAAAAAATCTGGCTTCTGCCCCCACTGCTTGCCGATCGACAATTCCTGAAACCATTTGATTAATCATGTACAGATTACCGCTCCAGTCTTGGTTATCTGGTGTGATATCAACATTGCCTCCCACGAAATATTGGTCAGTTGAAAAATTCAAATCAGAATTCCCGGTGACTTGTGCAGGCAGTCCCCCTATGAGGTTAAATCCCAGCCAATTAAGGCCTTGATACGCCACCCAACCGCCATCGAACGCGCCCAGTACGCCGCCCTTATGTCCCGGCTGGCGCCCGATCTGTAGCAAATAGCCCCAATCATTGTTTTCATGTTTGAGATAGGCCCTTCGTAGCCTTTGGGAACTTTGCTCACTACTCGAACCCAGAAAATTTTCTGAATCCGATCCACGCAGCACGAGCTGTGTATCGGTATGGAGTTGCCGAGATCGTGCCGTCACATTTATTGTCGAAAGAAGAAGAGACTGATCCGTAAAATCATCATTGGAAATGGTCTGAACCCCGGCATCAACAACTT
>JAYWMS010000283.1:0-17468 GCA_035873215.1 Nitrospirota bacterium
CTAAGCCGGTTCCACATCGCAGGGCAGCCTTCGCGGAGAGTGCCGCAGCCCCGCTCTTTCCCGTTGAGCCAGCGATGAGGCCCAAGTGTCCAAACGTCCCTTTGTGGGCAGATCTGGGACGAGCGGGAATCCATTGACGGATCATGTCACTCGTCAGGAGATTAACGTTCACTCGCATGGAATCGATGTATTCGGGAGGGATGCCAATGTTGACCACTCGCAGCTTTCCGACATAATCATAGGCTGAACCCAAAAAAGCCCCGATTTTTGGGTATTCGAAGCTGACTGTCAGGTGGGCTTTGACAGCGGTTCCCAGGACCATGCCTGAATCGGTATGAATCCCAGAAGGTAAATCGACAGCAATGATCGGGCACATTGAGCCATTCATGATCTCAATAGCCATTTGATAGTGATCGGTCACCGGTGATGAGATGCCTGTCCCTAAGAGAGCATCAACAAGGAGATCGCTTCGAGAAACCAAGTTGCGGATTTTCGATTCAGAAGGCTTGCTCTGGACGGCGGAGTTCCCTGCTGTTTTCACAAACCGCTGATACATGATTTTGGCATCACCCTTAAGATCCCGTGGGCTGGCGAGCAAGCACACGGTGACTTTCGCGCGTTTTCGCTTCAATAGACGTGCAATGACGAAGCCGTCTCCCCCGTTATTCCCTTTTCCACAAACGATGGTGATGATTTTTCCAGACGTCGAGTCCCATGTGTCTTCGAGGGCTGCGACGACTCCTACCCCGGCCCGTTCCATCAGTGTGGTGCCGGACACACCTGCTTCCTGAATCGTGCGACGATCAAGCTCTCGCATTTGTTGGGCTGTGACGATCTTCATGAGATATCCGTGATCATTATGTTGGGAATGTTGAAAAAAGCCGCCAGCGGGGTTCTCGCCATTGTGCCGTGCTCACGTACTGGGAGTATGCTCCGCGCGTCAAAAGGGCTGCGGCCTTCCCTTCGGCTTTGCTCAGGACAGGACTGGGCAGACCCTTCGGAAAGACTCAGGGCATGCTTTTTTGACCATTCCCGTCGACTGCTGATATCGATTTCGCCTAGGGCATTTCTGAGCCATGTGAGAGAAATATTCAACATGCCCATCTTGTTCTAAATGTCATATGTCTTCTCAAACCTGGCCACCTGTCCAGTGGCGTTTTGGAACTCTCGTGGGTTCAATTATCAAATGACCGATTCCTGAGATGTGAAGAGAATAGGACTATGCCTTAGCGACGTGCAGGGGACGAATGAGTGATCAAATCTTTCATTGCCCGAACGGCACGTTCAAGGCCCACGAGAACCGCGCGTGCGATGATGCTATGGCCGATATTGAATTCGACGATCTCTGGAATACTAACCAGCCGATCAACGTTGTGGTAATGCAAGCCGTGACCGGCGTTAACCTCGAGTCCGAGTTTGTGTCCAAGTTTGGCCCCTTGTTCCAAGGCTTCGAACTCTTTTTGAATTTCGCGCGGGTCGCGACTATTGGCATAGCGGCCCGTATGCAATTCAATGGCATCAGCCCCGACTTTTTGTGCAGCTCGAATTTGATTAAAGTCTGGGTCGATGAAGAGACTGACAGGAATATGCGATGCGTGTAACAGATCAATGAATGCTTTCAAACGATCCACGTTGTCAACGACAGCCAGCCCGCCTTCGGTCGTCAATTCCTGCCGCCGTTCTGGAACCAGAGTGACCTTGTCCGGTCGAACACGGGCGGCAATTTTGGCCATCGCATCCTCTGCTGCCATTTCCAAATTCAGCGTGCTGGGGACAATTTCTCGTAGCAAAGACAGGTCGCGTTCCTGAATGTGACGCCGGTCTTCCCGCAAATGGACAACAAATCCGTCAGCGCCACCTAAGTCAGCCAAGATAGCCGCGGCGATCGGATCGGGATCTTTCCCCCCACGCGCTTGCCGAAGGGTGGCGATGTGGTCAACGTTTACCCCTAAACGAGCCATCAGAGTGTAATCCTTGCCTGTGAAAAAAATCTTTCGGTGCCTATGGATAAGATCCGCATTATGTCAAAATCAGGAATAGGCTCGCAATTCAACTGAGACGTC
Source organism: Nitrospirota bacterium (assembly GCA_035873215.1). Lineage (GTDB taxonomy): Bacteria > Nitrospirota > Nitrospiria > Nitrospirales > UBA8639 > JAYWMS01. The sequence continues at coordinate 2,064 of JAYWMS010000283.1, forward strand.
CGTGAGATGTCGATTCACGACGTGCCACCACGTCGGCCGAGACAAGTGTTTGTAATTGACTGGTTTTTGGACCTCTACTAGAATAGATACACTGATCAGAACTCGGTTTGACCTAAGTAATTGTCCCCTTCTCTAAAGAGGCAGGTAGATTTAGATGGAGAAGTTTTTTCGAATACAACGTCTTCCGCCGTATGTGTTCAGTCAAGTTCAAGATCTGAAGATTAGCGCGAGGAAACAGGGTGACGACATCATCGACTTTGGAATGGGAAATCCCGACCAGAGTACGCCACAGCATATTGTGGACAAATTGGTTGAGGCTGCCCAAAAAAATCGGAATCATCGTTATTCGGCCTCACGCGGCATCACGAAATTGCGGCATGCTATCTGCGGATGGTATCGCCGTCATTACGATGTGGAATTAGATCCAGAAACCGAAGCGATCGTCACACTGGGTGTGAAAGAAGGCCTATCGCATTTAATTTTGGCTATGATCAGTCCAGGTGATGTGGTGTTGGTGCCCACTCCTACCTATCCTATCCATATGTATAGTGTGATCATTGCTGGCGGAGAGGTGCGGGGTGTGGAGCTGGGGCCGAATCAGGATTTCTTTGAGAACTTGAAGCGTGCGTATCGTCAGAGTCAACCGAGACCGCGCATCTTGATCATCAGTTTTCCGCACAATCCCACGACCAGTGTCGTGGATTTGGAGTTCTTTAAGAAAATAGTGGACTTTGCCAAAGAGCATGAGATTTTGGTGATTCATGACCTGGCCTATGCCGACCTAGTTTTTGACGGATACCGTGCGCCCAGTTTGTTGGAAGTGCCGGAGGCCAAGGAGATCGGTGTGGAGTTTTATTCCTTATCGAAAAGTTACAACATGCCGGGGTGGCGGGTCGGATTCTGTGTGGGGAATAAAGAAATCGTCGGGGCTCTAACGAAAATCAAAAGCTACCTGGACTATGGCATGTTTCAGCCGATACAGATTGCCAGCATCATTGCTTTGAACGGACCGCAAGAATGCGTAGACAAAATAGTGAAGAACTATGAAAAGCGTCGGAATGCTCTCGTGTCGGGTCTGAATCGAATCGGATGGGCGGTGGATTACCCGCGAGCGACCATGTTTGTATGGGCTCGCATTCCTCCAGCTTTTGTCGGAATGGGGTCACTGGAGTTTTCTAAACTGCTTCTGCGCGAGGGAAAAGTCGCGGTGTCTCCGGGAATCGGCTTTGGAGACGGTGGCGATGAGTATGTACGATTTGCCCTTGTCGAAAACATCCATCGCACGCATCAAGCCATTCGCGGAATCAAGACGGCGCTAAAACTTCGGGAGGATGTATGAGGTCTCGTATCGGGGTTGGCATCGTCGGGTTTGGCACCGTGGGATCCGGGGTCGCAAAAATATTGCTCCACAACGCCGAGATCATTACGCGGCGGGTTGGCATTCCTGTTGATCTCCTTCGCATTGTCGATTTGGATGTTACGACGGACCGTGGGGTGGCATTGCCCCCAGGGATATTAAGTACGGATCTTGAAGGGTTTCTCAATGACGAATCGATTGATATCGTCATCGAGCTGATTGGTGGCTATGATGTCGCTAAGCAAGTCATCCTGGATGCCATTGCCAAAGGCAAACAGGTGGTGACGGCCAATAAGGCATTGTTGGCCGTTCACGGTGAGGATGTCTTTGAGGCGGCCGTCCGTGCTGGTGTGGATGTGGGGTTTGAAGCCAGTGTGGGTGGAGGCATTCCCATCCTGCATGCATTGACAGAAGGGTTAGCCGCGAATCGTTGTTTGTCGATCGTGGGGATTTTGAATGGGACGGCGAATTATATCCTGACGCAGATGCAGGAAGAGAAACGAGAGTTTGGTGAGGCGTTGACTCAAGCGCAATCCGCCGGCTATGCGGAAACTGATCCGACCTTTGACATTGAGGGCATTGACTCTGCACACAAGCTGACGATTATGGTGAACCTCGCGTATGGAACGCCAGTGACTGTGAAAGAAGTCTACACGGAAGGTATTCAACGACTCACTTCTTTGGATATCGCGTATGCGGAGGAATTCGGGATGACCGTCAAACTGCTCGGCATTGCCAAATGGCAGGATGGTGATGTGGAAGCGAGGGTTCATCCTACGATGATCCCGAAATCCTCTCCGTTGGCACAGGTCAACGGCGTATTCAATGCGATTCATGTCGTGGGTGATGCCGTCGGCGATGTCATGTTGTATGGGCAGGGCGCTGGCTCTATGCCGACCGGAAGTGCTGTGGTGAGTGATGTGATCGCCATCGGTCGTAACCTGCTGAAATCGGCGAGTGGTCGGGTGCCACCGATGTCCTTTCAGGCTGATCGACGAAAGCTCCTTCGTATTCGGCCTATGGAAGAATTGACGACGCGGTATTATTTGCGATGCATGGTTGTCGATCAGCCAGGAGTATTATCGACCATATCTGGTATTCTTGGGAAGCATGAGATTAGCATTGCTTCGGTCCTACAAAAAGGACGGCAGGTAGGGCAACCTGTTCCGCTCGTCATTGTGACGCACCGAGCATCTGAGCGTGCTGTGCAGACAGCTCTCAAAGAGATAAATAGGCTTGCCTCGGTCATTGCGAAGCCAACGACGATGGTGAGAATTGAAGAATTATCAATGTGATGACTCGGATAGTGAGCATAAATATGCATCATGATAGGGCCTTGATGTCCGCAAATGGGCAATGCGGTATGTTGGAGTCCCATCTATGATGCCCTGGCGTGGCATTATTGAGGAGTTTCGAAAGTTCCTTCCGGTCACAGACCAATCGCCGGTGGTGACCCTTTATGAAGGGAATACTCCGTTACTGCCGGCTCCACGATTAGCGAAACGCATTTGTCCCCATATCGAATTGTATTTGAAAATCGAAGGCGCAAACCCGACCGGTTCCTTTAAAGACCGGGGAATGACCTTAGCCGTTTCAAAAGCCGTAGAGAAAGGCGCCAAGGCGGTCATGTGTGCCTCGACCGGGAATACCTCTGCAGCAGCAGCAGCGTTTGGTGCAAAAGCCGGATTGCCGGTGTATGTGCTCGTGCCGGCTGGAAACATTGCACTAGGCAAACTGGCTCAAGCCATGATTCATGGTGCTACAGTGGTGCAAATTGAAGGCAATTTTGATCAGGCCTTGAATATCGTGAAAGACTTGTGTGCGGGGGATGATTACGAATTGGTGAATTCAATCAATCCTTTTCGTCTGGAGGGTCAGAAAACGGCTGCCATGGAAGTGTGCAACCAATTAGGGCGTGCTCCTGCATATCATTTTTTACCCGTCGGGAATGCGGGAAATATTTCAGCTTATTGGAAGGGTTATCAAGAATATAAGACCGCAGGACAAATCTCACAGTTGCCTAGGATGATGGGTTTTCAAGCGGAAGGCGCTGCCCCCATTGTCCGTGGACATGTCATTGATGATCCACAAACCATCGCGACCGCGATTCGTATCGGCAATCCTGCAAGCTGGCAATTTGCGCTGAACGCCGTTCGTGAGTCTTCCGGTGCAATTAACATAGTTACCGATGAAGAGATTTTGGAGTCCTATCGGTTGCTGGCACAGGAAGAAGGTGTCTTCTGTGAGCCAGCCTCAGCTGCGTCGGTTGCTGGTGTGTCCAAGTGTAGTCAGTCAGGCCTTTTTCCTGAAGGTGCTACGGTTGTTTGTACCTTGACGGGCCATGGTCTCAAAGATCCTGGCTGTGCTGTGGAATCTTCTTCTCAACCTCGAACGGTGAAAGCTACTCGTGAAGATGTGCTGGCATTGTTGCAGACCTGAATTCCCTAGCATGTCCTATTGATTGTCAACACAACAACAATCCCCTCCATGATGAGAAGCGAGAGCCTGCGATGAAAACAGTCATCATTCATGGCGACGGCTTGGCTGGACTTCCTTCCGTCGAATCCAACCATAAAACGCCACTGGAACTGGCTTCCACCCCGACACTCGACAGGATAGCGACGCAGGGGGAATTCGGTACCGTGAAGCCATTGGCTGACGCTTCAATGTGGGGAGGAGATGTTACCCATTTAGGATTGTTAGGGTATGATCCCAAGAAATTCTATTCAGGTCCCGGCCCGTTTGTGGGTGCTGGGTTGGATGTGGTGTTGGGACCTCAAGACGTTGCTTTTATCTGTAGCTTGGTCAGTTTAAGTGCTTCCTCGACTCGAGGCGATGGGAAGAAAATTGGTGCGCATATTGTGTTGGAAGATGATACGGGGGGGGGATTTCTACCGAGGAAGCCCGGGAACTGATCGATGCAGTCAATGAGCAATTAGGCTCCGAGGCCATTCAGTTTTATGCCGGTACCGGCCATCGTCACTTGATGGTCTGGGTGGGTGGGATCGGTCGTATGACTTGCCACGATCCGCATTTGGTTGTCGGGCAAGAGGTGGGACCCTTTCTGCCGACCGGTGAGGGCGCGGACATTATCAATGAATTGATGGAGGCGGCTCTATTCATACTGCGCCCTCATCCGGTCAACGAGGAACGAGAACGTGCAGGTTGTCAACCAGCAAACGGTCTATGGATTTGGGGACCGGGCAAATCCGTCGACATGCCGTCCCTGAAGGACCGAATCGGTGCTACAGGAGCAACGATTTCGAGCGCCGATTTGCATTTAGGGATCAGTCGGTGTGCAGGGATGGCTTGCGTCAATGCCGATGACCTGGAGGGAGCAACCAATCAGAGCCTGGCGACCTTTGCTGCCGAGGCCTTGAAATTGTGCCGGCAAGTGCCACTCGTGTATGTTCATATTCAGGAACAGGCAGATCCAGTCGACTCCTACTGGAAAGAAAAAGTCATGCGTATCGAATTATTTGATCAAGAGGTCATCGCGCCAGTGGTGGAGGGGTTAACGAGCCTTGGAGATTTTCGCCTGTTAGTGGTTTGCAATCATTGGGCCGGTGGATTAGATAAGACCGTGAGCGTTCCAACGCCGTATGCGCTCATTGAGAGTGAAAAGTCTCAGGAGAAAGCGATTCCCATGCAGTTTACTGAACTCGCTGCCTGTTCGTCGTCCAGTGGAGCCAAAGATGCCACCCAGTTCATTGAGCGGTGGTTTCCAAAGGTATTGCGCTAATGGCTATACTGGTACAAAAATTTGGGGGGACTTCTGTCGGCACCCTGGAGCGCATTCGTGAGGTGGCTGATCTGATCGAAGGAGCGCATCGCGAAGGGCATCACGTTGTGGTTGTCTTGTCCGCGATGAGTGGTGAAACCGATCGCTTGGTTAGGTTAGCGTTAGAGGTGACGGTCGATCCCGATGAGCGCGAAATGGATGTGTTATTATCCTCGGGGGAGCGTGTCACCATTGCCTTGATGGCGATCACGTTGCGGAGCCGAGGACTCAACGCGCGATCCTTTACGGGGCGGCAGGTTGGGATCGTGACCAATAGTAGCCATACCCGGGCCAGGATTTCCAAGATCATGGCTGAGCCCGTGGAAAAAGCGTTAGCGGAGGGAGTGATTCCCATCGTTGCCGGGTTTCAGGGGGTCAATGAACGTTCTGAGGTAACGACACTGGGCCGAGGAGGATCGGATTTGACGGCTGTGGCTTTGGCGGCCGCATTGAAAGCCGATCGGTGTGTCATCTATACGGACGTTGATGGTGTGTATACGGCTGATCCTAATGTAGTTCCGGAAGCGAGGCGGATCACCAAGTTGTCTTATGAAGAAATGTTAGAGTTGGCGAGTTTAGGGGCGAAAGTGCTCCAGGCCAGATCCGTTGAGTTCGCGGCCAAATATGGTGTTCCCCTGGAGGTGAAGTCGAGTTTCTTGGAAGGAGAGGGTACGCTGGTGACACATGAAGATGCAGATATGGAGCAAGCAGTCGTCACGGGTGTGACGGGAGATCGCAACCAGGCCAAGCTGACGGTGGTCGGGGTGCCAGATCAGCCAGGTATCGCCGCCAATGTGTTTGGCACGGTGGCAGATGCCTCAATTTTGGTGGATATGATCATTCAGAATGTGAGCCAGGATGGGTTGACGGATATTTCCTTTACCGTCCCACGGAATGAACTGTCTCGATCACTCGCATTGGTGGAAAAAAAAGCCCAAGAGATTGGGGCCAGAACGGTTGAAGTGAAAAAAACTATCGCCAAGGTTTCTTTGGTAGGGGTGGGTATGCGGTCGCACTCCGGTGTTGCCTCACGGATGTTTGATTCTCTCTCTCGTGAAGGAATCAATATCATGATGATCAGCACGTCAGAGATAAAAATCTCCTGTGTATTGGAGGAGAAAGATTTCGACCGGGCGGTACAATCACTCCACAAAGAATTTGCCTTGGGAAAGAGCGAAGGCCCGATTCTTAAGGGCCAATAGGGGGTAGCCCAACACAGAATGTGAATGACCTTATGAGTACTGAACGCGAACAACTGGAAATTTACGATACCACCCTTCGAGACGGTGCGCAGGCTGAAGACGTGAGTTTTTCTGTCGATGATAAGGTGCGTATTGCGCAAAAGCTGGATGAACTGGGTGTCCATTTCATCGAAGGTGGGTGGCCTGGAGCCAACCCGCGCGACATAGAATTTTTCAGGGTGATCAAGGGTATTCCCCTTCTCCACGCTAAAATCGTCGCGTTTGGCTCCACAAGAAAAGCGAATGAAACAACTGACCGTGATCCGAATCTTCAGGCTCTTCTGGGGGCAGAAACGCAACTGATTACCTTGTTTGGCAAGAGTTGGACGCTCCATGTGAAGGATGCGCTGGGGACCACGCTTGAAAAGAATCTGGAGCTCATTCGTGAATCCATTGCGTACCTGCTTTCCAAGGGGCGTCGAGTGTTTTACGACGCGGAACATTTTTTTGATGGCTATAAGGCAGACCCTTCTTATGCCTTGGATACGCTCAAGAGTGCAGCCGAAGGGGGCGCGGAGAGACTCATATTGTGTGATACCAATGGCGGAACCATGCCGTGGGAGATCAAAGAAATCTGGGAAAAGGTTCAAGAGGACTGCACCGTGCCATTAGGCATTCATGCCCATAATGATGGTGAAGTTGCTGTAGCGAACACCTTAATGGCTGTGCAGATGGGGGCTCGTCAGGTCCAAGGCACGATCAATGGGATTGGAGAACGGTGTGGCAATGCCAACTTGTGTTCGGTATTAGCGAATCTAGAATTGAAAATGCACCGCACGGTGTTGAGTGAGAATCGTCTCACCCAATTACGCAATGTCTCGAATTTTGTGTCGGAAATCGCCAATTTATTGCCTAACAAACGGCAACCTTATGTGGGTGACGCAGCGTTTGCTCATAAGGGTGGGGTGCATATTCACGCGGTGCAAAAGAATGCGGAAACCTACGAACATATCCGACCGGAATTAGTCGGGAATCGACAGCGTATGCTTGTCTCCGACAACACGGGGAGAAGTGGGGTTGTCCAGAAAATCGAGGGCTTTGGCATCAATTTATCTAAAGATCATCCTCGTCTTCAGGAACTCCTTTCTCAGTTAAAAGATCTAGAACGGGATGGGTACCAGTTCGAGGGGGCGGAAGGTTCGTTTGAGTTGATGGTGCGTGAAGCGATGGGCACGCATTCTCCATCGTTTGAATTACTGGGGCTGCGGGTGATCATTGAAAAACGACATGCCGAGGAAGTTCCCATCACTGAAGCGACGATCATGGTCAAAGTCGGTGAAGTGGTAGAACATACCGCTGCGGTCGGTGACGGGCCGGTGAATGCCTTGGACAATGCATTGCGAAAGGCATTAGAGAACTTTTATCCGCAACTGAAAGAGGTTCAGCTGTTGGACTATAAAGTGCGTGTCCTGGCTGGTACTCATGGTACAGGTTCAAAGGTCCGGGTCTTGATCGAGTCCGGAGACAAAAAGAATAAATGGGGAACCGTAGGCGTTTCGGAAAATATCATCGAAGCTAGCCTTCAAGCGCTGGTCGATAGCATCGAATACAAGCTCCTAAAAAATGATGCTGAGTCGAGCTAAGTTGCTATTTTTCTTGACATTTCTAGGATCACTCGATAGGTTCTTTTCGATTTCGAATGGAGTTCGCGGAGAATATTTCATGAAAGCGAACATGGTGTTCACCCAAATTAGTAGGAGTCACGATGCGGAAAGCAGACATTGCCAACCAAATTTGTGAAAAGGTCGGAATTCCCAAATCTGAATCCATGGACCTCGTGGAATACATCCTTAATTGCATGAAAGCTACTCTACAAAAGGGCGATGCGGTGAAAATCGCCGGGTTTGGCAATTTTATGGTTCGAAGTAAAGGCGAACGAAAAGGCCGCAATCCGCGAACCGGGGAAGAAATCGCTATCACGCCACGACGAGTGGTAACCTTTCGGGCCAGTCAGATATTCAAAAAATACGTCAATCCCTAAGAGTGGTACACATAGCTTTTCCAACTGGAAACCATGGGGATGGGTCATTGGGAATGGAGACGGAACTGAAACTCGGAGAAAAAACCTTCTATAAAATAGGGGAAGTGAGTGCCATCACGAAATTGCCGGCCTCAGTACTACGATTTTGGGAGTCAGAATTTAGCTTCCTTCGCCCACGGAAAAGCCAAGGACGTCATCGAGTTTATGATCAACAGACGATTGAAACGGTTTTGGAAATTAAACGGATGCTCTATGAAGAAGGGTATACCATTATGGGGCTCAAACGGTTTTGGCGTCGGCGACGAGTCAAAACGGCTTCAGATGACGTGCAGGCGGATCGATTTGAGCGCGTCCGAAATGAACTTCAAGAAATTTTGGGAATTATTGATGCCCACAACGAGAAAAGCGGACAGCTTGAACATTCCAACTAGGTAGTTGATGATTGATATGGTCCGACGTCCCTGAATATTACCCCTTATCTCCAGCATGTCGGGGCGTAGCGCAGCCCGGTAGCGCACTCGCTTGGGGTGCGAGAGGTCGGCCGTTCAAATCGGCTCGCCCCGACCATGTCTTCTTCCCTGCTCTCTATTCAATCGGTTCAGCAAGAAGCCCATCGATAAGAAATCAAAATGTATGCAGAATCGTACAGAGTTTTGATCACCACACCCTATTGATTAAGGACTGGGGATCTATGATAAACAGAATAGTTGAATGGGAGTGACCCATTAAAAAAGTGGGGGGTATGGGAATGTAACGGCACCGTCTTTCTCTGAAAACAGCATGTACAAACGGGTAGGGGTTCTGTGATTCAATTTGAGCCTTTTACTCAGCTCCGTCCGTATCACGATCTTACTATGCCTGTATATCCTCCTCTTCAATCTCTTCAATAAGGTCTTCACTCTCGGGCATCCCATAGGCAACGAATTTCGCGTAAGATAAATAAATGCTGCTGCTATCGAGCATGGCTTTGGTGCCGGCTGACATGCGTTCATATTTTTTTTTATCGCTCGCATTGTCACTTGCGCGGAGGGCGGCGACATATTCGTCAAGGACAAGATTGTATCGTTCCATGGCTTGTTCAACTTCTCGATAGGATTGCATGACGTCTTCCTTCATACTGAATTCCTCCAGGGTAAAGTGGAGAATCACGATACACCAGCCCCGGAAGGTGGTCAACAGAAGACAAGGGGACTTTCGTCCACATAATCAGTGAGGAGCGGATTTACCTCCTCCCAAATCTTGCCGGAGAAAGCCCATTGGTGAGCTGTCATTGGTGATCGGTGGCCCACGGAAGACCCTCTGTTGTCTTGATCGAGGCATTTTTATACAAAACGGTTTACGGTTAAGGAAAATTCCGCTGCCAGACAATTGGACGGATTTTGCCCTGAGCAAGGTCGAAGGGCTCAGGACATGGTTTTTCAACCTTCTACGAGTGAAGGTGGTGGTTTGGTTGTCATGAGCCTTCAATGGTTACTGGTTGTGTGGGGTAGTGCCACAGTCCTGATGTTGGTGGTATGGGGAATATATCACCAGAAACAGCAGAATGCGGTTCTGGCAGATGTAGGGTTTTGCCTCGGCTTTGCTCTGATCGTGTTAGGATCCGGGTGGCTGGCCACTGGCGATCCTTATAAAAGAAGTGTGGTGTCGGCCATGGGGGCAGTGTACGGATTTCGTCTGGCTGGTCATTTGTATTGGGCACGTGTCAGAAGGATGACCGAAGATCGTCGCTATCAGACACTTCGAGCGCGATGGGGTCATCGCGCAGAACGATGGCTTTTTCTGTACTTCATAGGCCAAGCGCCGGCGATCGTGGTCATGTCTCTTCCCCTCTTGGTATTGATGGGCAATGCCAATTCCCAATGGAGTGCTTGGGAAATATTGGGTGTGGCGGTATGGATGATTGGCATCAGTGGGGAAGGAATGGCCGATCGGCAACTGATGAGGTTTCGTCGAGATCCGTCAAATGCTGGGAAAGTCTGTCGGGATGGACTCTGGAAATATTCGCGTCACCCGAATTACTTTTTTGAAGGAGTTCTGTGGTGCGGATATGTTTTAATGGGAGTAGGGGTGCCCAATGGCTGGATCACACTTGTGGGACCGGTATTGATGATCGGGAGTTTACTCAAGGTGACGGGTATTCCGTTGGCGGAAGCGCAGGCCTTACACAGTCGAGGCGACGCATACCGAGAATATCAGCGCACAACCAGTGTGTTTATTCCGTGGTTTCCCAAACAATAAAACCTTGTCTTTTGAGGTTAATCATATGAAAGCATTTTTTCAATCCATACAGAATTCGATTCCTGATGGATTGTTGAGAAGAACAAACATGTGGTTTGTGAGCATGAGTGTTGCCATCGGTTGCGTACTCGGAACAGGCATAACGGGACATCTGAGCCATGTGTACGGGCAAGATAAATTTTCTGACCAAGTGGGGGTGACCATTCTCCCTCACGCTGTGATTGGAGTCACAAGCGGGAGTGGCTTGATCAAGGCTCGTCTGAGTGCAGGAGAAAGAGTGATTGCCACAGAATCAAAAGGCATACTGGCATTTGTGCATACGTCCAGCCGATTATTGGGTTTTACAAGCGTCCTCCAACGGTGGCGTGAAAAACGATTGGATCTTTCCGAAACCATCCAAGCTTTTCATGTCACGCCTCGATTCATTCTCGTTCAGACGGATCGGCATCTTTTTGGGTTTCAAGGTTCACAGGGTGTGTGGAAAATGTGGGATCTAAGCCTACGAGAAGTGGTTCGCCAAATCGTTGCGGAGGATAATGTGGCGGTTGTGATCACCAATAAGAATGTGCTGGGGTTTTCAGCGTTTACCGGCGGATTCTTTCCTGAAGATCTGTCGAATGATGAGATCGTTCAGGAGGTGAACATCAATGACAACATTGCGATATTGAAGATGCCCTCACGGCAATTAATCTTTCGTTCGCAACTGGCGATTTGGGCGGAGGTAAGGTGAGGTGAGTTCTTTATTGTACATTGGCAAGGAGGAACACCGATGTTGGTAAGGAAAGCTTACGTGTGCCAACCCTTTTTCTTGTCTGTTTAGAGGGTACCATTCCTTTTTAAACGTCGCATTGCCCATTGTCCTTAGTTTCCGTCATTCCAGCCGGTTAGGAGTGAGAATCCATCCGAAACAACCCAGATGAGGTTCCGATAAACGGTGTCGAGAATGACCCATCAGGACGGAAGGCCTTTCATGAAAGTGGAACGGCAATGGCCATGACCCCTTTCCATCATGCATGGGTGCCCTTGGGGCTTGCTGAACGACAATGATCTGCACCCGCCCGTTTTTCTTTTTTTCTCACCATGTTAGATTGATATAGACTAAGCCTTCTATTTCTATCTTCTTGATGGTACACAAGCCACACTCGTGAAATGCAATAGCGTGGCCGCATGTTTGAGAATGCCTAATCAATGACATCGACGACGGAGGGGAAAACTAGGACCAAGCAACCTTCAAAGTCCTCAAAACATCGTCGGGGACTCAAGTGGGTAGGCCTTATTGGTGCGGTTGTCTTACTGCTCCTTCTCAGTCTGTCGCTTCTCCTGACGATCTTTTTCCCCTCAGAATTGGTTCGGGAGGAACTAGAGACGCGCTTGTCTGATATTCTGCGGGGAACGGTCCGCATTGACGCGCTGTCATTTAATATCATCACAGGACTTGAATTGAATGGGGTGACGTTTTCAAAAGACGGTCAATCGCTTTTGGCCTTGGATGCGTTGATTCTGGATTATAGTCTGGTGGAGTTGCTGCAGCAGCGTCTCGCAATCAATGAGATTCGTCTTGATGGCGCTGATGTTTCGTTGGATCTTCCAGCATTGCAAGCATCGATGGAACCCAGCGAACCTGAAACGAAGCCGCCAGTGGGGCCTGCGGAGATCCCCTCCCTTCCTGTGGCCATTGATTTGAAGTCCCTGGTGATTAATCAAGGGAACCTTTCCCTTATTATTTCTCAGGATTTATCGATTGCGTTACGCGAGCTCAATGTGGCGGTGTCTGCTGGTGTAGCAGGAGACACCGCGAACGTGGATGGTTCAGTGCGTGTGGCACAGATCGTCGTCGAATTGGAGGGGAAACATCTTCGGCTGCCATTCGACCTGGATTTTAATCTCTTGGCCAACCTCTCGACTCAAGCGTTGCATGTCAATGTATTCACTGTCGCGTCGCCACCGGTACTCACGATGACTTTGTCCGGAGATGTCACGAATTTTCTTGGCGATCCCTCGGTTGATCTGTTGGTGCAGGATGCTCAGGTGGATGTGGCAGGAGTTCATCGGCTGGTTGAAGACTTTGTTCCCATGGAAATTCGAGATGTGATGGTGAGCGGTATCCTTGCTCCGCACGTCGCCGTGAAGGGAACGCTGACAACATCCGGCTTCCAGGGTGAGACACATGTGGATCTCGCTCTGAAAAAGTTAGCTCTGGATCTTCCTCAGTTTGACGTATCGCTATTGCCGATGGATATCACAGTAAATGTATCGGATTTGGCAATCAAAGATAACCTTCCTGAATCCGCCACTCTAAACCTTATGGTTGGGATGAAGCAGGCGATGGTTCAGAACTATGGCCTTCGTGATGTGAATCTTCAGTTGTCAGGGGACTATTTTGCCTTAGGACCCGTTTCCGTGCATATGACCTTGGCCGGTACACCCACGCTTCCGGCCATGGGTGCCTTTTCCCCAATCACCCTTCCGGTTTCTGTTGAGATGGAAGTGGTTGGGAATCACCAGATACAAGAACTCACCATGAAGCAGCTGGCCGTGAAACTGGGGAAATTGGTTGATATGGAGGTGCAAGGCTTTGTGAAGCCGCAGAGGGACGAACCTTCACTAATAGAAGTGTCGCTGACGACCAAAGTGGAACCGCATATCGATCACATTTTGTCGCTCATTCCTCATGAACTCTTACCGGGTGTAGCCATTCAGAAATTCACCACGCCCGATACGGTCATGGTGAAAGCCACGGGGCACGTCGATGCTGCGTACGTTCCGCAAGATGCGCAGATGACCGTGCAGGTGAATCTTCATGACATCAGTTTTGCTCAAGAGTCTCTTGGCGTGGATGGTAAATTAAAAAGCATGCATGTGAACCTCTCGACCGAGTATCAGGCCATAAAGAGAGAAATGTCAGGAAGGGTGTCCGGCACGTTAAACCTTTCGAAAGTGGCCTATGGGGGAATGGTTCGTCTTGGTCAATTAGGAATGACGCTGGGTTCCTCCTTTGCGGGGTCGCTGACTTCTTCTTTTGCCTTGGCCGACATGCGCTCTCAGGATACCCTCACCCTGGCTATGCGCGATGTGCGTTATGATACGCCGGCATTACGCGCGAGCCTGGATGACATCACCCTTTCTACCAAAACGCATGAAGACCTGGTTCGGCAGATCTTTTCACTTGATGAGTTGAGGCTTTCCAGTGGCTCTTTGTTCCATGTGAGATCGGTTGGAGATTATCGACAAGACACGCAGGCCTTTCATGTCAAGCTCGAAATCCCTACGATGGATGTGGGAGGTCTTCTTAAGCGGGTGTCTGGGGAAGCGGTGCAGTTGCTTCAAGGGGCTCAGCCGAGCGGGGAAGTCGAGGTCTCGTTCACGGCATCGGGGCGTGTGCCACAGAAAGAAGACATCGAACAGCTAGATCTTCCCCTGAGCATCAACACCCGGGTGGTTGCACGTTCGGTGAGCGGTGTGTTTGCTCAACATCGTGTGAACAATGCAACGGCTACCATGTCATTTGAATTTTCTCCTGGAGCCTTGCCTCTCGCGGAGATCAAAACAGACGTGAGGGTCGATGACATTCGGCTGGCTCCCGGGTTTCCCCTGAAGCGTCTGTTTCAGTCCTCGGTCAACCTAGATTTGGCGGTGAGAAAGTTCGATGAAGTGGATATTCGCAAAATGCGTTTGGCAACTCGAGGAGCAGGGGTCTCCATAAAAGGAAAGGTCGTGGGTGTCAGAGAACTTCTTGAGGCAAAGCCGCAAATGTCCAGTGTGGTAGGAAACCTCTTCGCGAACGTTCAGGCAAAAGTTCAGGTGACGCTGGATGAGTTTCAGGAAATTCTGAAGGGCGCGGGCTTAGTTGGATCAGGACAAGCCCAAATCGGCCTGTCGGTGGTCAAGAAAGAACGGGGAATGATAGCCGTGCAGGTAAAAGCTGGGGGTCAAGGCCTGGGTGTGATTCGAGATGATATACGCGTCGAGAACATGAACGGCTTTCTTGGTATCAGAAAGCGCTTGGATTGGGCTGACAAAACACGTAACGGTTCTCGTGTGTTTAATCCCACGGATGTTCTTGCGCAGCTTCGTTCCGTAGGAACAAAGGGTCAACGGATCAGCATTGACCTTTTGGATCTGGGATTTGTCACCATTCGCAATTTCTCCACCTATATAGGGTTCGAGCGGAATGCATTCAAAATTCAAAATTTGGCCATGAATGTGTTGGGTGGCGGCATCGGGGGCAATTTGGTGGTGACCACCGGGAAAGCCTTTGGCCTGTCAGGGGGATTTGAAGCAGCCCGTCTTGATCTTAATAACTTGCTGGATGAACGATTGAAGATTGTGGGCGATAGTCTGGTCGACTCGACGATCGGCCTTTCGGTGTTTTTCGATGAAACAACCGGTACTCTCGATTTAAGTCGAACCGAATTGAATCTTTTTATTACTCATATTGGTTCAAAGGCATTAGACCGAGTGTTGGTTTTTCTTGACCCGGATGGTAGTAACCCCACATTGGTGAATGCACGGACTCAAATCAAACTGGCGAATCCATCCCGCGTGACGATTCAATTAGTGCGGGGCATGATGAGTCTGGAAATCCTCTTTAGTGAAGGATTGGTGCCTCCATTCAGGATGAACCGCATTCCCGTGGGCAAGCTGAAAAACTTCCAAGCGGTGACGGAAGCTATTCCCAATTGGCCAGAAATCAGAGAAATGATGCTCTTGCTGGGAGCGGAGACGTATGGGGTGGATGAGCAGGGAAAGTGGGTGATGCAATGATGGGGCAAGCGTTGAATTTAGGAGGGTCGGTATGATGAGAGTG
>JAYWMS010000312.1:0-5002 GCA_035873215.1 Nitrospirota bacterium
CACTTCCGCTTTGTGCCACTTTTGGACATGACGACACCGGGTTTAGAGCGTCCGTCACCTAATTCGATGGCATTAAAACGACCTATAAAGGCCAACTATATCTTATGGAAAATAAGCTTCATTTAAGCTGGTTTCCTGGAAGGAGGCGCCCCCATAATTATGCGCCGGCGCGAGGTCATAAGTCTCCGCCAGCATTCGCTCAGGCGGCAGCCGATCCTTGGCCGCCAACGTTCCTTTGCCGATTTCGCGGCGCAATAACCCGGCGATTTCGGTCGATCCCAGTCGCTTTTGCGGCCTGCCACTCATGTTATATCTCTAACGATTGATCCAATTCAATACCAAATTGTGCTATCTCGCGCAATGTGAACCATAATTGGATCAAAAAGGGTTGCATTTCGGTGCAAACTAGATAACGCTTTGTCTAGCGGTAAAACAGCATGGTTTGGATGTCCCGTCCGGAAACTTTAGGTGCGTTGGCGAAGTCATGGCATTCCCGGATCGTGTAGATTACGTCATTATCGGCGCAGGTATTCACGGCCTCTCCTCAGCGTGGCGGCTCGCGGAGCGCTTGATCGAAGCGGGCGAGGAAGTCGCGGGTCATATCGTCGTTCTGGACAAATCCGGGATTGCAGCCGGCGCCACGGGTATCGCCTGTGGGGTCGTGCGCAACAACTATTTCCAGCCCGCCATGCGCAGCCTGATGGCCCATTCAGTCAGCGTCTGGGAAAGCGACCCGGAGGCATTCAGTTACCTTCGAGGCCTACGGTCAACGGTATGACCTGCTTTGCAAGGTCTGGACCCTGGACAAGACCAACCCGCTCTATCAGGCGACCTGGTGGCACAACATGCTGTTCAACCCGAACATGCACCCCAACACGGTAATTTTCGGATTCAAGCCCGATTGGGCTCACAGTACTGCAGAACCGGAGACCTAAATCACAAAAAGGGAGAGGAGACATGACGAAACGCGTTGCAGCAAACGCTACCGGACCTCCAGGACCGGGTGTGTTTGGAGCCTTTACAACCGCGAGCAGCGGCAAAAATTGGAGCTTATTGAGTGATCGGAGGGATCACGCAAACAGGGAGAGAAAAATGTCAACAAAGAGAAAAATGAAACTAAGAAATCTGTTAACTACCGGGGCTTTCTCGGTGATGTTGGCCGCTGGGTCAGCTCCAGCGATGGCGGCAGATTCAAGCAGCCCAATCGTAATTCCGACACACAACTGGTCAAGCCAGGTTGTGATGGCCTATGTCATTGGCGGGATTTTTGAAAGCTTGGGTAACAATGTCGAATATGTACCCGCTGATTCTCAAGCAGTCTATGAAGCCATCCGCATTGGCGATATCACGATATCGCACGAAGTTTGGCAATCTACCTTTGGCAAGTCATTTTACAATGCCATGGATAAAGGCGGTGTAATTGATGTGGGTACTCATGAAGCCGCTACTCTGGAAGAGCTTGGTGTTCCCGGGTATGTAGTTGAGAACAACCTGTGTCCTGGTCTTCCAAATTGGGAAGCGTTGAAAGACTGTGCAGAAGTATTTGCAACAGCGGATTCCGGTGGCAAGGGTCGCATCCTGGAAGGGCCTCAAAGTTGGCATGGTGACCTCATGCCCAACCGTATCAAGGCGCTGGGATTGGGCGACAAATATGTCGTTAAGTTCGCAGGCGGTGCCGATGCAATCTGGGCCGAACTTGCTTCTGCCAAGAAGGAAGGCCGTGGCATCATTACATTTAACTGGACTCCAAACTTTACCGATGCCGATGGCTTCGTCTTTATTGAGTTCCCTGAGTACACAGCCGGCTGCAGAATCGTAGACGGGGGTGATGGAAGTTGCGGTTCGCCTAAGGGCTGGTTGAAGAAAGCCGCTAACTACAAGTTCCCCAAGACGCACCCGGCGGCTTACAAGATGTTCAGCAACTTGTCTTTCACGACGACGCAAATTGGTCAAATGGCCGCGCTGGTTGACATTGACAAGATGAGCCACCAGGACGCTGCCAAAAAGTGGCTGGCTGACAATGAAGCTGTCTGGAAGCCGTTCACAATGTAACGTGTTGATAGCTGTGCTCCCGTCCTTTCAGGAAAGAGCATTGTGACGTTGCAAACCCCTCCCTTGACCCCTTGTGGCCAAGGGAGGTTTTTTTTGCTTTCCTCTCACCCCCCTGCAAATTTGTATGCGATAACAAGCCCTGCTGTTTGTTTGGCGTAATGAGGCCCTGCTGGCTCGGGAAAAGGGTTGCCACCTTGAAAGTGGCGTGCTCATGCTAGAGTCACATTAGCTGTGGGGGGGGGGGGTGCAATGGTCTATTCACTTCATGGTGTCCTAACCACGTACAGTGGAAATACGGATTGGCGACGGCGAAAAAACCAGCCATGTTAGCCTGTCCGTTTGACGCCTGCACCTGGCCTAGCCTCAGGCATGCAACAGCGTTTCGAGATGACCGCAAGGATCAAAAAAATGAACAATGAGACATCCAAAATTGATGAGCACCCGGTCATAAAGTGCGATTCCGTCTACAAAATTTTTGGTCCCGATACAGATAAGATGATGCGGCAATCAAATGGCGCTATCGATGTTGAAACATTTCAGGATGCAGGTTGTATTTTCGGGGTCAACAATGCGTCCTTTGAGGTCCGCAAGGGTGAAATGCTGGTGGTCATGGGGCTATCGGGCTCCGGAAAATCAACACTGCTTCGTTGTATTTCGCGACTGACTGAAACGACGGCCGGAAACATATTCATTGATGGCGAAGATTTGCTCGCCATGAAATCCAAGGAACTGATTGAACTCCGTCGCAACAAGATGGGTATGGTGTTTCAAAGCTTTGCTTTGTTGCCGCACAAAACCGTGCTGGAAAACATTGCTTTTCCCTTGCAGGTGAAGGGCATAAGCACAAAAGATAGCATCGAAAGAGCCGCTGCCATGGTCGAACTTGTCGGCCTTGGCGGACGTGAAAACTATTTCCCACGGCAGTTATCTGGCGGGCAACAGCAGCGCGTCGGTATCGCCAGGTCTTTGGCAGTAGAGCCTGACATCTGGTTCCTTGATGAACCGTTTTCGGCGCTAGACCCGCTCATACGAAAAGAGATGCAGGATGAATTCTTGCGGCTTCAAGCGATGCTTCACAAGACCATTCTATTTGTGACACATGATTTTGATGAAGCCCTGCGGTTGGCAGACAGAATAGCAATCATGAAAGACGGTATTATCGAACAGATTGATGCTCCGGCCAATATTGTTCTCAATCCGGCAACTGAATACGTTGCCAAGTTCACCAATGAAGTGCCTCGGGAAAAGGTATTGAAGTGCGCGGACGTCATGGAAGAGGTTGAAGACCCTTTGAATTTAAGCAAATTGAGGGTCTCCAAAGATGCCATCATTGAGACTGTCGCAGAAGGGATATTGAACGCACGAAGACCGGTCCCGGTTCTTGATGAAAAACAGAAGATGATTGGCGTTCTCAACAAAAAGACGATTATTCATATTCTGTTTGGCAAGGACGATGCAGTGCCGGTGAGCACCAATTGAATGAGTGGAGAATGATCATGGCTGGATCCATAAGCCAGTCAAAACCCTTACAGTTCGCCATTCTGCTGGCTGTTTTTTTCATTTTATATTTTTCAATTGAGCCATCGGAAAACAATTTCTTGTGGCGGCTGCCCGCGTTGATTGCGTGGGTCCCTGGAACGCTTAATAATTCGGTAGAGTATTTGATGTTCGATTGGATGCCGATCGAAATCTATAATGCAGAAATTGAGGATTACGAAGAAACCGCGCTATTGAGAATAATTACCCGATCCATCTCAGGAGCGCTTCTATTCTGCATAACTTTTATTCGTGAAGTTCTTATTGGCGGTGTAAAAACCATTGTCGCTTTCACAAGCTGGGATTTTATTCGCGCAAACAGCTGGGCACATTGGCCCGCGATGCCCTGGACTGTGGTTACAGGTCTTGCAGTCATTTTGGGGTACGCTCTCAGCGGCAGATGGCTTGCCGTATTTGTGGGTTCAGCCTTGATATATATCGCAGTTTTCGGCCAATGGGAGCCTGCCATGGAAACGCTCTCATTAGTTTTGATCGCCGCGCCGCTTTCTGTTTTGCTGGGTCTTGCATTGGGCGTTTGGGCATTCAAGAGCCGAGCGGTCGAAGCAACATTGATGCCCCTGCTCAATGTCGCGCAGACCATGCCGCATTTTTCCTATTTGGTGCCGGTGACTGTGTTTTTTGGCGTTGGTGATCATGCGGGCGCCATTGCAACTATTATTTTTGCCACTCCGCCAATGATTCGCCTGACTTTGCTGGGGCTTAAAGCGGTATCGCCTGAAGTTATCGAGGCGGGCATGATGAATGGTTGCGGCAGATTTCAACTCATGTTCAGGGTGATGATCCCTACCGCGCGGCACGACATTCTGGTCGGCGTCAATCAGGTGATCATGCAGTGCCTGGCCATGGCGGTGATTGCCTCCTTTATCGGAGCGAAGGGCTTAGGCTTCAATTTGTTGCTTGCGCTTAATCAGCTCAGAATAGGGCAAGCCCTTGAACTGGGTGTTTGTATTGTGCTCATCGCTCTGGTCTTGGACAAATTGTCCTTGGGCTGGGCAAACAAGCAGATTGACTATTTTGCAGATCTTTCTTTTGTCGAACGCCATAAATATGCATTCATTTTTGCCGGCATCTTGTTGGCCGGAATTATATTGGCATATATTGGCGCTTTTATTTTTGAAGGCGGCATCAACTATTTTTATCTCATTCCACACAACAAGGGAATTACGACGGAAAATTTCTGGCAGTCGGGCGTGGACTGGATGGTGGACAATTGGTACCAGGGCCTGCAGGTCTTCAATAAAGCACTGATCATATACGTGCTGGTGCCAATGAAAAATGCCTATCTGAGTATGCCGGTGTCAGCAACCTTCGTGTTGGCTATGGGTGTCGGTTACATCATAGGCGGCATCAGATCAGCACTCGTCGTTGGTGGGTTCTTGCTGTTTATTGCTCT
>JAYWMS010000321.1:0-9308 GCA_035873215.1 Nitrospirota bacterium
GAGCTTTTTTTGAGGAATTGGAACAGATCTTTGTCTCCGCGCAACTCAACGGAAAAGACCTCTGTTGCATCATGACCGATATTGATCATTTTAAATTGTTCAATGATCGCTATGGCCATGCCGTTGGCGACCAGGTTATCTGCGTCGTGGTTAATTCATTAAGCGAAAATCTTCGCCCTCCTGATTTCATCGGTCGATACGGCGGGGAGGAATTTTGTGTGATTCTTCCGGATCTGACTGCCGAACAAGGAGCAGAAGTCGCTGAACGAATTCGTGAAGACATTGCCACAAAAAGCGGAAGAAAAATACGCACTACGGCTGGGGTTCAGATCACCTCAAGTTTTGGGGTGGCCTCGTTGTCCTCGGGAGCCTGCGATCCCTTGGAGTTGATCGATCAAGCGGACAAGGCCCTCTACGGGGCCAAGGAGAGCGGACGCAATAAAGTAATCCAGTGGGAATCGATGAAAACGCAACCCGGGGATTCCGCTCAGGAAACCGAAATGGAAGCATCCCCTTCGCCACCAGCCCTCGCCCACTCTTCTGATTAGGCACATCCATGGGTTGACGTGATCAAAAACCGCCCATCCTTCGACAGGCTCAGCACGAACGAGGTTTTTTCGCACTCACTAAATTGCCGGAGAGCCCGTTCGCCCTGAGCAGCCTGCGTAGCAGGCGTGTCGAAGGGTTGAGTGCCAACTAACTGCCGTTTTTAGATTTGAGAAAAAAGACTTCTGTCATCAGTCAGGATCTGACCCTCTACCGAGCCTGGATAATCAGTCCCAGAACCGAATCGAGTTGTGGGCGAACTGCTTCAAGCACTGGGATTAAACAGTCCTCGGTGAGTCCCGTTATCTCCCAGGCGTTGGCATTCACGTCCGTAGGCCATTGGGGTTGGGTTTCGTCAATAGTGTGATTCCTGGTCAAGCTTCCGGCCACATGCAACATCCCCGCTTCCAAGGCATAGTCCGTGGTGCCTTGGAAATCCGTATGTGCCCGGAGGGCTTCTTGAAAATTTTGTGGGAGATTCCACTCTTCTAATAACCCAGCTCCCACCTCTGCAAAGTCAAATCCGAGTCGTTCCCGTTCGATTTCGAACAACGGTCGACCTGTTTCTTGATGTTGCGATAATGCTGCTTGGGCTGGCCCAGGTATTTGTATATACATGACCAAATGTCCAATATCACATAATAGTCCCTCCACAAACAGGCGTTCACTGTCCAGGAGTCCTGCCTGCTTCCCTAATTCTCTGGCCAACAACCCACACACCACACTCTGTCGCCAGAATGTTTTCATATCCATGATCGTCTGAGTCATGTTGGAAAACGCGTTTGTCACTGATGTGGCCAACACTAAATCATGAATGGGGAACATCCCCAACATACTAGCTGCCCTGGACACTGTTTCGACCTTACGAGGCATGTCATAGAAGGCACTATTGACGAGTTTAAGGACCCGAGCGGTGAGGGCTGGATCGATAGAGATGGCCTTCGCTAAATCCAGCATGGACCCCTCAGGGTCATTCACAATTTGCTGAATTCGAAAGTAGGCCTCCGGGAGGGACGGGAGGGTCTCGCAAGTTTTTATCAGGTCTATCGCCGAACCCATCATTTTCCTCACTAGACTCAATCTACCGGTTTTATAGTCATTAGAATCAATTCAACACGTTAAGGAAATGGATAGAATTAATTTTTTGTGACCACAAAAATCGTCGTCGAGAATCACCAGGATCACTATCTAATAGTGAAAGGTTTTAAAGTTGACCCGAAAGAATAGCGTGTATAACACCGGAACCACTCCCAGGGTTAACACGGTCGCAAACAACAGTCCCGACATGATGGCGATGGCCATGGGTTCCCACATCGGGCCACCGCCCGTGTAGAGCGGAATGAGTCCCCCTACCGTGGTAATCGTCGTGAGCAATATGGGACGGAGACGATGCTGGGCGGAATGAATAATCGCTCTCGCAGGCTCCAGTCCATTCTCCTGAATTTCGATATTGATGCGATCGATGAGCACGATGGCGTTATTAATGATGATCCCGGCCAAGGCGAGTATCCCTAACATGGTCATAAACCCAAAATACAACCCTGCTACATGTAATCCGATCACCACCCCAATTAAACCCAAGGGAATAGTCAGAAGAATGATGGCAGGTCGGCGGATCGAATTGAATTGGGTCACCAACAATAACAAAATGATCAACCCTGCTACCGGCACTTTTTCGCCGACGGAATTGTTGCCTTTTCCCGACGTCTCTGCCTCTCCACCAAATTGCCAAAAATATCCGAGCCCCCATGTTTTTTCCTGTTCCTGTAACCAGGGTGCCAGCAGGCTATTCACTTTGGCGGCCGTGGTGCCGGGTGAGACGGCTGCTTCCACCGTCACCATTCGTAATCGATCCCGTCGATGAATCGTGGCCGGCTGCCATACCAATTCCAGGTCCGCTACTTGTTTCAGTGGAACCGATTCGCCAGTGGATTGGGCATACACGTTAATACTTTCGAGCTTTCCAATGTCTTGTCGATCAGCCCCGACCGCGCGAAGTGTCACCGGAATTAATTTATCGCCTTCTCGGTAGGACGTAATATCCAGTCCAGACAAAAAGGTTTGCAACGAGGTGGCGATATCCTGGCTGGTAATGCCGGAGCGCAATGCCCGTGGTTGGTTCACATCTACTACCAACTTTTTCGACCGCGCGCCCCAATTATCATCAATGAGTTTTGTTCCGGGAATGGCACGCAACTTCTCTTTGACCTTTTCGACGATATCAAACAACACATCCGTGTCTCGTCCTGCAAGCCGTACCTGCAACGGCGGGTAGGTGGAGGGTCCAGTTTCTAACGGACGAATTGTCGCCTTGAGATCTGGAAATTGGTCCAAGCAAAACTGTTCTAACAAAGGAATCACTGAATCAAAGACATCCCGTGAGGTTGTATTCACCAGGAGATACGCAAAATTGGGACTCGCCTGAATGGGCTTAAAGGGCAAATCAAAACGCGGAGCGCTCTCTCCGATAAAACTTCCCCAGTTGGTGATCCCGGTTTCCCGGTCCGGCCCGACCATAAGCTGGGCTTTCAAAAATTGTTCAACTTTTAAGACCATTGCATCCGTTTTTTCGATGGGTGTCCCATTCGGGAACTCGAGCTTGGCCGTAAATGTCGTCTTGTCGTTGGCGGGAAAAAAAATGACAGGCAGTTTACCAAACCCAATCAGGGCCGCGACAAAGATGATTCCCACTGCAGTCACGGTGACCCAGGGATGCCGCACAAGAGAAAGTAGCAGGGCCCGATACCTTCGATAAAAGGGTGTACCAAACGGGGTTCCATTGGGTTCCGGTGTAACTTTTAAAAACATGACACATAACCATGGGATCATCGTGAGGGCCAGGAACCATGAGCAGAGCAGGGTTAAGGACACCACTATAAAGATCGGTGCCGTATATTCCCCCACATTCGACTCGGCCAAATAAATAGGAAGGAAGGCGGCCGCCGTGGTTAATGACGAGGTCAAGAGTGGGACTTTCAGTTCCTTTGCAGCGTCAATAGCTGCATCGAATGAACCTTTGCCCCGGCTCATGTGCACCATGATCGCTTCAGACATGACGATGGCATTATCGACCAACAAACCCAGCGCGATAATCAGCGCAGCCAAAGACATTTGGTCCAACCCAATGCCCAGCAGGGACATCAAAAACAGGCTGGTCATGATCGCCATGGGAATCAGACTGGCGACGATGAACCCCGTTCGGATGCCCAAGAACACCAACATGACCACGGTCACGATGATGACAGCTTGAAACAGACTATTCGTAAAATTCTGTATTTTCTTATTCACCACGTCCGGTTGAAATTGAACCACGTCGATTTCAATCCCTATCGGCAATTCTTGAATGGCACGCGTGATGACATTCCGTACTTGTCTACCAAGCTTGATAATATTGCCGCCCGATTGCATCGACACCCCAAGCCCCAACGCTGGCTCTCCGGTGGAACGCATCAGTGCCTCCGGAGGATCGATATAGCCTCTGGTGACCTCCACGATATCTTCTAAAAACAGCACTTCGGTTTTCCCCGGCAAACTGATGACCGTACGACGAACCTCCTCCACCGATTCGAAATTGCCTGAGGGTTCTAACAATATCTTCTCATCAAACGTCCGGATATCCCCACCAGGCAACACGATATTTTGTGACTCTAGGAGAAGTTTCAGTTGAATCGGTGAAATGCCTAACTCGGACAAACGCGCGTTGTTGTACTCCACAAACACGCGTTCCTCCTGCGACCCATAGATATCGACTTTCGCCACCTCGCTTTGGCGCAACAATTCGTCTCTCACATCATCCGCGACATCTTTGATCTCCCGGTATGTAAACCCATCTCCGATGATCGTCAGGATAATGCCAAAGACATCACCAAACTCATCATTCACAAACGGCCCTATCACGCTATCAGGAAGATCCGGCGAGGCCTTTTCAATCTTCCTCCGCAAGTTGTCCCAAATCGGCCGCATGTGCCGAAACCTTTCCAGAATGTTGACGTAGACCAGAGAGACTCCGGCTTTTGATTCGCTGCGGACAAAATCCAATTCCGGAATTTCCTGGATGGATTTTTCCAACTTATCGGTGACCAATTGTTCGACGCGTTCGGGACTGGCCCCTGGGAAATATGTCACCACCAGGGCGGTGCGAATAATGAACCCTGGATCTTCGTTGCGGGAGAGTTTGGAGTAGGCGGAGATGCCGGATAACAATAAGATGAGGAGTATGATCGCGGTTATTCGATTTTTGACGATCGCAAAGCGGGTCAAGTTCATGGTCTGTTAGAGGAGGACAGCAAGCGAA
This sequence comes from Nitrospirota bacterium, assembly GCA_035873215.1. Taxonomy (GTDB): domain Bacteria; phylum Nitrospirota; class Nitrospiria; order Nitrospirales; family UBA8639; genus JAYWMS01. The sequence continues at coordinate 4,841 of JAYWMS010000321.1, forward strand.
CGGTTCGGCCATCTTGGATGCGCCGCACACCGGCGGTGACCACTCGTTCCCCATCGGAGAGGCCATCCAGGATTTCGAGACCTTCTGGGGTCAGCTCCCCAATGGTCACAGGTTTGCGATGGACGATTCCCAATCCCTCACCCTTGTCCTCCACGACAAAAACAAACCGGCCGTCTCGGTCTTCACCGACTGCCACGGATGGCAACAGCAAGCGAGCCTGGCCCTGTCGACGCTTGAAGGCAAACGTCACTTCAGCCGCCAAGCCTGATCGAAATCCCGGGACTCGTTGCTTGAGTTGTACGGTGACAGGAAAAGTTGTGGCGGTTCGTCCTGAGGCCACTCCAACTTTGGTCACGACCGCTTGGAATTGGATGCCAGGAATGGCATCAAAGGTCGCGGTGACGGTACTGCCCTTGGTAATCTTCGCGATAAAGATCTCGGGGACTCCCACCTCCACCTCCAACCGAGATCCACACACCACTTCGATCACGGTTTGGCCCGCTTGCACATTCTCGTTGACTTCCACAGGAGCCGAAGCCACATAACAGGTAGCAGGCGCTGACAGGCGTGCATACCCCAGTTGCAATCGGTCTAGTTCCAATTGCTTGGTACTGGACACCACTTCCGCTCTCGAGGATTCTGCAGCAGCTCGAGCTTGATCTAAATCATTTCGCGACGCATTGCGATTCTCATACAAGGCCCGGACTCGAGAATAATCCGCATTCGTACTCCGAGCCGAGGCTTTGGATCGGGCGAGCGCCGCCTCAGCCCGCTGGACTTTGAGGTCATAATCCCGGGGGTCTAAGGTCGCGAGAACCTGGCCCTGCTGTACTTTATCTCCAACCCTGACCAACAATCGCTGAACCGTGCCCGGAACCTTAAAACTCAGCTTCGCTTCTAACCCCGCTTTTGCTTTTCCGGAAAAAGTACGAACCTGATTGCTCCCCGTGAGGAACACTGATTGGGAGCGAACGGGCCGAATCACTTCTGGAGTTTCCGACACAGGCGGCTGTTCACACCCAAGAAGGCTTCCACTCAGAAGAACGCAAAGTATGAAAAAAGACCTGCTTCGATAAACGTTGAGACTGTTGAATATTTCACTCCGTTGGCCAATAAAAGCCCATGATAAGACGGGCCTCATCAGTTGGAGGGAATGTTCAAAAAAGTTCGTCCAGCAAGGCCGCAGCCATTTTGACGCGCGGAGCGTACTCATAGTACGTGAGCACGGCAAAAGGGCGAGAACGCTGCTGGCGGATTTTTTCAACATTCCCACGTGCATTAAAAGGGGCTCTCTCTAAATTCCGACGATGGCGTCACTCCTGCTTTGTCAAAATAGTTCCTCAGTCGTTTAAACCAGGCAGCGCGATCCTCTTCATAGAGAAAATAATCAAACTTTCCCACGGCTCGTTGAATACTCATGAGGTCAATCAGAAACTCATAGACGGCATTGGCCGACGATTCGGTGGCCGTCAAGGCCGCGTTCTGACTGTTTAGGAGTTTAATAATGTCCACGGCACCTCTGGAATATTGATCCACCACCAATTCCAAATTCTTTTTTGCAGCCTCCGCAGCCTCACGTGACAAGCGAATCCCGGGAAAAGACGCGGCCGCTCGAAACATCGAGGAACGAATACGTTCTTCTACCCGACCCACCGTCGCTTCACGTTCCAAACGCAGCCTTCGTAAGTCTTCGGTTGCTTTGGTTTCCGTCGCTTCCTTACTGCCCCCGCTAAACAATGGAAAGGATATCCCTAATCCCACGGACCATTGTGTTTTATCTTGCCCTGTGCCCAAACCAATAGGCGGAGCCCCTTGTCCTGCCCCCCCGGAGGCCACTCGCTGATCCACATCGGCTTGCACTGAGAAATCAGGAGCCCAATACGCCCGTTGCGCATTGAGGACTGTCCGCTGTTGTCCGGAAATGAGCGCGTCAATGCGTCTAATCTCAGGAGAAGCCCTGAGGCCTTCATGCACTTGAAAATCTCGAAAAATACTAAAGTGCTGTGGATTGTCAATATACGAAAATAACCGATTCAAGTCATCAAATAACAGCGGATCATGTAAGCTCGCCTCCATGGTGGCAAAGTGTTCTTCCAAGGGACGATAGAGAATCCGATTTAAGGCCACCCTCGACTGATTCATCTGTGCTTGGGCATTCAACACTGTCCGCCGACCGTTCGCAATCTCACTTTCCCACCGGAACACTTCGTCCCGGGCTGCGGACCCGACGGCCTCTCGGACTTTGGCTAACTCAAAGTTAGATCGCGTGAGTCGCAGATTATCCCGTTGGATACGGAACGACGTCTTCGCTCGAAGCACATTCAGATAGGCCACTGCCGCGTCTTGAATAATGTCCAGGCGCAGTTGATTGCGCTCAGCTTCCCGGGATAACTGGGCTTTCTCCTGCACCGAGAAATTGGCCCACGCGTTATCCGAATACAACAATTGAGTCAGCCCTCCTGTTGTTCTGGCGGTGCGTTCCGGGTTGGCGCCAAAACTCGCGGCAGCACGATCTGAGTCAATCACACTGGCCTGTGTCCCGATCGAAATCTGCGGAAGCAGTGCAGACCGCGCCCTATTGACCTCCCCCAATCCAGCCAACACCTTGCGATCAGCCGCAGCCAAATCCAAGTTCATCGACACAGATTCCCGCACGACCTGGTACAACGACAAACTGCGATCAGATTGATTCATTTCCTCATTGATGAGGTCGGCTTCTGTCAGAACGCGAAAGGTGGGCCACACTTGTATGGCTCGGGCCGTGGCCATATTTATAGTTAATCGTTCACCTTGCGGCATCGAAACTAGGAATGTACCAGGATCCTCCCCAAGCAGGATACGATGAAGATTGAGTGCTACACGCCTGGCTACACGCAACGTGTTGGTTTCCGGTGCGATGCACGCCAATAATCCTCGCTCCACTTCTTCACGACCAAAAAGAGAAAAGCTGGGTAATTTCCGGGATATGAGCCCTTGAACCAGGGCATCCATCTCTTGGATGGGCAAACGCAGGAGCGGGGTGATGAACACCGCTTCCGCTCCATTCGGAATCGCTGCCAGTGCTGGTTGAACATAGGTGCCGACAGGAATCGGTAAAATCTGTATTCCGGTTTCTTTTGACGCGCGCTTAATTTTGACTCGTAGTTGAGGCAACGCCTCCAGGACAGCCTGATCGATCAATAACGCCATACGGGTAAAGGGTAGGATTTCCCTAAATGCCTCCACAGCCCGCTCGAATGAATGCGGCAGAGTGAGATAATTTAGGTTTCGAACACCGCTGGTTCCTCTTTGAAACGGCAACCCCTGCAATTCCCGATCAATGACAAACGGCGCAATCACGGGTTTTGGCAGAAAAGGCCGTTGGCTTAGGTTATGTGAGGCAAGGACCCCAAGAGCAATGATGATATCAACACTGGGATCAGCCAGGAGTTGATTCACCGCACGCCTGACTCCTGCGACGGTCCATCTTCCATGGACCAATTTGTTCTTAGGAAATCTGACATCAAATTCGCCACGGGTCAGTTCTAAGATTTCCTTCAAGAAGAGATGACTTTGCACAACTTTTCCCCAGCCATGATCCTGAGGGGGACCGTCCGCGACGATGCCGATATTGACTCTTGGCATGCGCGACTCGGCAAACACGGGTTGGATACTCAAGGAGTAAAAGGACAAGAGAGCAAAGAGGCAGACCACCGCTATCCGGTTCAGCATGAATGCTCTTTCATTGAGTAGACGCAAACAACAAATTAGCGAGTCAAACACAAGAGGTAATGGATACGGGGATGGTTGAATTATGCCACCCCCATGTTTACACGGCTGCTATGGCGCAGGACGATCTTCAAGAAACAGGCACTAGCATTCCAATGGATCATCCTGCCTTAGCCTGGCGCAGGTATAGTGGACTTTTATTGTACTGAACTACAATATTTAGTGTCCAAATGCAGGACTATACACCAGTTATAGATAGTCAACAACCTTTCATATTCCTAAACTCATGAGGACTAAATGGTGCGTGAACGTTTGATTTAATCAACGGGGTTGGGGGAAAGGAAGCTTATTTCGACCGTAGTTGGGAAGAAATATTTTTTGGAAGAGGGTGAGCAAAATAAGAAGGCGTGCTAAGAAGAGGGGAGGGCATCCAAAACAGTTGATTTCGCGATGAGAGCCCCCGCTGCGACCATATCGTTCAGAGCCTGTTGAGAGTCGCCAGGTTTAGCGTCAATGCCACGGATACCATCTTCTAAGAGGACCACACGAAACCCTCGCTGACAGGCATCCAATACTGTTTGCTTGACGCAATAATCGGTAGCCAAACCGACCACAAATAACGTTTCGGCTTCGACATCTTCCAACCGATCTTCCAGCGAAGTACCGTCGAAGCCAGAATAGGCTTCTTTTTTTGGGTTCGTAGCACCCGACACAATTAACGTCCCTGGCGGCAATCTCAACTCGGGATGGAATTGCGAAC
>JAYWMS010000354.1:0-2092 GCA_035873215.1 Nitrospirota bacterium
AGAAACTCCCCCCCTAAATAATAAAAAAAACTACCATAATCCTCATTTGCCCGCAAGAAAGATACCGATTGAAACCACACAGGAAACCAGGATCGACCTGTTGAAAATTTCTCTCACATAGCCCATATATGCCCTGGATGAAATCGATATCTGCTGCCGAGGGGAATGGTCAAAAATGGCGAGAACGCGGCTGGCGGCTTTTTTCACCATTCCCGTATAATAGCGGGGCATGACAGGAAGAAAGACTAAAAGAAAGAGTCATCCATCTGACAGGTACGGGATTGTCGTCTAAAGGGACAAATGTCTGACGCGTTTGACAAGCTAACAGAGGTGGTCGCCAAACTCCGTGCACCGGATGGCTGCCCTTGGGATCAAAAACAAACCCACGAGAGCCTGAAGCCCTATCTTCTCGAGGAAACGTATGAGGTGCTCGAAACCATCGACCAAAAGAACCCGACGAAACTCCGAGAAGAATTAGGGGATGTCTTACTCCAAGTCCTACTCCACGCAGAGATTGAAACCCAGGAACAACGGTTCACCATACAAGATGTCGTCCAAGACTTGACGACCAAGCTCATTCGGCGGCACCCTCACGTCTTTGATAGAGACCATGCCCATAGCGATGCCCTGAATGCGGATCAGGTGGTGTCCCAATGGGAACACATAAAACGGGCCGAGCGCCAAAAAGATAATCAACCATCATCTATATTGGAGAGCATCCCCTTGGCACTTCCAGCGCTCCAACGCGCCTATCAAATGCAGAAACGAGCAACGCGAGTCGGGTTTGACTGGACCGAACCCCAACAGGTCATCGACAAATTGGATGAAGAACTCAACGAATTGCGGGAAGCCACCATCCAAACAAAGACTCAATCATCGAAGTCTCAAACAGCAAACGAACCATCACAAGCGGTACCGTCAGCTGAAATCGAACATGAATTGGGAGACGTCTTATTCACCCTGGCAAATATGGCGAGGTTCTTGAAGCTCAACCCGGAAGATGCCCTTCGCAAAGCCACGAATCGCTTCGCCGCACGCTTTCAGTATATGGAAACACAAGCCGCCGCAGCCGGCCAAGACCTGCACGCACTCACACTCGATGAATGGGATCATTGGTGGGAAGAAGCCAAGAAGCAGGAAAAATTCAGCACACAAGAAAACTCAATCACGCCATAAACGAACACACCCATGAGCGATTCAGATCAAAACCCGGAGAACAGCGGACGAAAGGGTCTTCACCCAGCCCTCGTGCTCTTTGGCATTATTCTTGGGCTATGGTTGTTTGTTCAAGCCATCATTCCCAAATCCAAACACATTCAACCTCCCCAAGGCTATGAAGCCCAAACACCACAAACCGCGGCGCTCCTAAAAGAAGGTGGCTCAGCCGTCGTTCCAACCTTTAAGCTGACAGCAACCGTGCCGAACATGAACGCATTGGCCATTCTCGTTCCTCAACAGACGACAGAGAGTCAGGTGATTGCCCTCGTCAACCATCTGCACGAAACACGAAAAGACGGAACTCTCGCAAATGTCCTGCCACCCACCACACCACACAATGACTTAGACCAATTCTCCGTCGCCAATATGTACATTTTTTCTGACCCTGAGTATGCCGTGGAAAGCGCAATTCAGATCCTTACCATAGGCGCCCACGCACCAGGTGACCTCTACGGAAAAGAGATTCCCTATGAAGTCGCCATGGAACAAGTCCGCGGCCAGTACGTCGTCAATCTCAATGACAAAGATGACCCTGAGCATGGTTCGCTCGGGTTCGGTGAAAAAGCCACCGGCCTCTATTCTCGTCGATACCTACCGATATTTTAGGAAAGCCACCCTACCACCTCTTCTTAGCAGGGTATCGTTCGGGACCAACCCAACAAGCTAGATGGCATGGGTGAGGGCCTGCCTGGAATCACCAAGAGGATAGAAGTCAATTCGGCATAGTTGCCGAGTAGCCTTGGCCAAGGCTACCAGAATCAGAAGTCTCCCAATTCGGCGTCATAACATTATTCCCTCATCTAAATAGTTCAAATCCTTCAACAACCAAACCGATACATACTCAAGATCCCTATCCTATAATCCATCCCCTGAA
>JAYWMS010000381.1:0-4058 GCA_035873215.1 Nitrospirota bacterium
AAATTTCCATCCACCATATTGCTGTCGTGCACGCGAAGGAAGGCATAGGCATTACCGATAGAGGAAGTCGACTCGGAGCATTATTGGACGGACAGCAACTCGGCGGACAGCAAGGCGACCCCAAACCCCTCTTCCTTAAAAAGCCTGACGGAATCTTGGTGTTGGGCAATCTCCATTCGCCCTATAAATTTAAGCTGTCGGTGCAGTCGTAGTCTCAGTCCCGTTTAATGAATCTTAAACGAGATACAGTTGTACCCTGATATGCGAAGATGAGTCACGTCCTGGACTACCTTATTCAAAATGAATAGGCCCAACTGATCCAATTCCGATTCGGTCGCATTTTCAAGCTTTTGAAATTTCAAAGGGTCATCCACGTCACTGGCTTGTGATCGATCCTCCATATCGATGAGCAGATGATCTTCCTCGGAAGTCAACCAAATGCGGACCTCCTGAGCCGACTGTCCTTCCACAGGATTTCGACACATATGCATAAACACCTCTTCGCAAGCCAATTGCAACGCATTGGATTGTGACGAGGTTAACGCAAACACCGGTGATTGTGTATCCAGAAACTTCGACAACGTGGCAAGGTGGACCGGATCCGGGTCTAAGCGCATGGTGGCACGACGTTTGGGCACCATTTGAAAAGCGGCACTCAGCAACACCGCTGTGAGACCTCCCATGACTAGGCCGTTCGTCATCACAGGTTCAAATGTCTTTGGAAAAAGATTTGGAAAGAATTGTCCGGTTTGCATCATCAAGCCGACGCAAAAGGACACGCCCACTACCACCCCCGTTTGATAGTTCATCCCCCCTGACATCGTAAGTTGGACACCGGTGGCGAATAACATGCCCATCAAGAACACGAGTGAAGCTCCAAGGACTGGTCCGGGAATGCTCGCCATTAATGCCCCAATCTTGGGACAGAAGGCCAACACGGCCAGAATGCCCGCGCCATACATCCCGATTCGCCTGGATGCCACACCGGTTAATTCCAAAACGGCGATATTTCCCGAATACGTTGTGTTAGGAATGGTGCCCATAAGCCCAGCCAAACAATTCCCCACTCCGTCAGCATACAGGCAACCTTGCACCCGATCATAATCCACTTTTTTAAAATTTCGTTCAGAGATACGTTGCACAGCCATGGCATCACCAACACTTTCAATCGTGCCTACCAATGTGGCAAAAGCAAAGGTGATTAAAATTGGAATGGATTCTGAGGGTAGGTGAAATTGAATGCCTGGCCATTCACCCACAGGAAATCCTAACCAGGGTGCGTCTGCAATCGGCGAAACATCTACAAACCCCCAGAACATTCCTGTGGTGTATCCAATAGCCATACCAATAATTGGCGCCCACAACCGCAATCTGATGCCACCCAACACGGCAATAGCTAAAATTGGTGCAAACGTGAATAGTCCTACCATCAAATTTTCCACTGTGCCAAAGCCTGTTTTTCCCCGAGCGCCTGTCCACATTTCTAACCCGATAGGCGCGACCATAACTGTCACCAACATGATGACCACGCCACCCACGGCAGGGGTCACAATCTTACGCACATGTCGTAAACCGTAAGAAAAGAGGAACTCCACTGGTGCGGACAGGAGACACAATGTCGACACCAGCGCCAGACCGCCGATCTCAATCGCATCCAACGTGCAGGCAAAGAACGTTCCGCTTGTCCCCATGAACAAGACATAGCCTGTGCCAACTCGACCAATACGCACGGCCTGAATCCACGTGGTTATGCTCGTCACGATGATGGAGGCGAAGATAATGTAGGCAATCTGGGCCGGAGAAACATCAAAGGCGGTCGAAATTATGGCTGGCACGATAATGATGCCATTGAACATCAACAGAACATGTTGAAAGCTCAACACTAACGTCAGCCATTGTGGCGGGTTTTCATCTGCGGCGTAGAGCAGAGATTGGTTTTTTGAATTGGCAGTATTCACCAAAGAACCTTCCAAACTACTAGGCGGTTTCACTCTATGATTCTGGAGGTCCTACCGCATCATTCAGCTCTTTGCAACTCTAGGAGACAGAAGAGTAGCATCTTTCGACTTGGCAGCTTACAATTCGGTCTGGACTTTTCCACCTGAGGGAGGCTCGTATATGTTCTGGAATACACGAATAGGTTACATCTTAGGTGTCACATTCATTGGAATAATATGGGGAGTCACTTCCAGTATCGCCTTGGCCCAACATACAGAAAAGAAATGGCAGATTCATGTCATTCATCACACCGAATTGTCATTTCTTGATCAAACGCTGCACAACGTCAAGCACGGGTTACAGAACGCTGGCTTTAGAGAAGGCCGTGATTATGACATGATCGTGCGCTCGGCCCAGGGTGATATAGCCACTGTCACACAATTGGTAGATGCGGCGCGGGATGCTGGCGCGGACGTGTTGATTCCGTTACAAGATATCACGCTGCAAGCCGCTATTCATCGAACGAAGAACATTCCCATCCTGTTTGATGTCGTCGCGGATCCGTTTCTACTGGGTGCCGGCACGACCGATGATGATCATCTCCCTAATGTTACCGGCGTGTATTCGATTTTTGCCACCGATCGAATGATCCAACTTATTCGTCTGTGTTCCCCACGTGTCAAATCCATTGGCGTGTTGTTTAATCCGTCAGAACCTCAATCTGCTGCCTATAAAGACAAATTGACCGAAGCTGCAGCAGACATGGATATCACCGTGAAAGCCATTGGCATCAATACCGTCGCGGAAGTCCCTGATGCTTCGCTTGCCCTCACCGCACAAGACATTCATGCCGTCCTGATTGTCGGCATGATTCCCTCACTCGCGTTTCCTACTATTCATCAAACGGCAAGTCGGCAACGACTTCCGGTCTTCGACTATTATGACCCCAATGCGGCGCAAGGGGCGGTGGCTGTGTTGAGCATGAATTTTCCAGGAGGCGATACCCCGCTGACCAATATGCTCGTGAAAGTCTTACGGGGCACTAGCCCTAGAGATATTCCTTTTTATCGCATCAAAAAACATCGATTAATTGTCAATCCCAAGGCAGCGCAACGGGCACGATCATCCCTTCCTGCATCAGTACTCCAACAGGCTGATGAGGTGATTCAGCATTAGATACTTTCCCCTTTGTCGTCGTGTTGACCAATCTCAAACGCCTCTCTCTCGGACTGATCCTCATCAGTCTTTCCGCCAGTGTCTTACTCCTGTCTGATTGGAATCGGCGTGTCACTACCAACCATCACATCCCTCGCCTCGCCCTCATCCAACATGCCTCACAAGCCGTGCTTGATGAAGGAGTGAAGGCCATGATTCAGGGGTTGGCAGAAATGGGATTCACGAACGGGGACACTCTCACCATTCACCAATACAATGCCGAGAATGACATGCCCACGGCTAATGCCATTGCCGCCGAAGTCGCCAATGGACAGTTCGATCTTCTCATGACCGCCAGCACCCTCTCGTTGCAAACAGTCGCTCGAGCGAATACGCAAGGGACAATACCTCATGTATTTGCCCTGGTCTCCGATCCATTTGGTGCTGGTGTGGGGATTAGCCGCGATAACCCGTTGGATCACCCAGCATACTTAGTGGGTTACGGCACCATGCAGCCGGTGGAGAAGGCCTTCCGCATCGCCAAACAATTATTACCGACCCTATCAACTGTTGGCGTCGCCTGGAATCCTTCCGAATCGAATTCCGAAGCCAATGTCAAGGTCGCGCGCCAAGTTAGTCAGGCGCTAGGAATTTCCCTGGTCGAAGCAGCTATAGAAAATTCTTCCGGAGTGTTTGAAGCCGCCAGTTCTTTGGTTTCAAAAGGGGTACAAGCTCTATGGGTCGGGGGCGATCTCACTGTTATCGTGGCCATGGATGCCGTACAACACGCCGCCAATAACGGAAAAATTCCCGTATTCACCAATATCCCGCCGCTCACAAAACGAGGAGCCCTCTTTGACTTGGGTGCCAATTATCATGAAGTCGGAAGACAAGCAGGATTGCTCGCCGGACAGGTCCTGCTAGGGGCGGATCCGAGTACGATTCCCATCATCAACATGGCACCG
>JAYWMS010000384.1:0-9644 GCA_035873215.1 Nitrospirota bacterium
CTGTCGCTATATGTTGAGCAACATGTACGACTACGATCCAGCCGTGCATGCACGCCCTATTGACGAACTTCCGGAGCTGGACCGCTGGGCATTGATCCGGCTCAATAAACTCATAAGCAACGTCCGACAAGGGTACGAGAAATTTGATTTTCGCCAGATCATTCATGAACTGGATTACTTTTGTAGTGTGGATATGAGCTCAACGTATCTCGATATATTGAAAGATCGGCTGTACACCTTTCCCAAAGATTCGCCATTACGGCGCGGCTCACAAATGGTCTTGGCCAAAAGCGTGGTGGCCCTGACAAAACTGATGGCCCCGATATTGAGCTTTACGTCAGAAGAAGTCTGGCAGATGCTTCCTCCAAAAGTGAAAGCACAAGAAGAGTGGCCGAGCATCCATATGGCGAATTTCCCGGAACCGATCAGCGTGCCCGACCAGCAAGCCGTGGAAGCCAGGTGGAAAACCCTCTTGGCCCTTCGCACGTTGGTGTTAGGTGCATTGGAGCAACAGCGTCGAGAAAAAGTGATTGGGTCGTCGTTGGAAGGAAAAGTGGGGCTGGAAGCCCTTCCCGATCGATATGCCTTTTTGCAGCCGTACGAACCGGATCTGCCCGCGTTGTTTATCGTGTCGCAAGTGCAAGTGAAACCGGTCGAGACAATTGAAAAAAGTGACTATCTGGTGTCAGATTCTGACTTAGGGGTTGGGGTAAACGTGACAAAAGCCGATGGAGTCAAATGTGAACGTTGCTGGAACTACCGCTCATCCGTGGGTTCGAATTCGGAGCATCCGACATTGTGTGATCGTTGCATAAAGGCTGTCGCGTGACTGAAGAGTCGCAAGTACATCGGTATGGATTCTTGGCTGGCGTCAGTCTAGTCATCATCCTGCTGGATCAGGCATCCAAGGCCTACATCATGAATACGATGCATCTGCATCAGTCAATTTCCATCATTCCGGATTTCTTTAGCCTCACCTATATCCGCAACCCAGGGGCCGCGTTTGGGATATTGGCCCAAAGTAGTGGCGCATTCAGGACCGTCTTTTTTGGGGTGACCTCAATATTTGCCTTGGGGTTACTCGGGACGATCTTCTGGCGATTGGAAAAGGATGATTGGTGGGGGCAGCTCACGATCGTGAGTATTTTTGGTGGAGCCATCGGCAATCTAATCGACCGTCTTCAGTTTGGAGAAGTCATAGATTTCCTCGATTTTTATGCGAACGGATATCATTGGCCGGCATTTAATGTCGCGGATAGTGCCATCAGCGTGGGTGTCGTATCTCTCTTGATTTTATTTGCCCGCGATAAGAAAAACGCAGAATCCTCCCCCGAAGCCAATCCACAAGAAACCAGTCCTCCAGAAACCCAAGTTTAGAACCTCGTTTCACAAAGTTCATTAACGATGAAAGTGGGTGCCCACCGTGTGGGTAATCACGGATTGGATGCTCTATGCGTTAACCCTGTTGGTGCACGCGTTGTTCACGCAAGAACCGTGGGCGGTCGCGCACTGAAATCATCCGGATGAGATCACGAATGGAGAGAATTCCCACGATGGCGTGATTTTCCGTCACCGTTAAGTGGCGAATTCCCTTCTCGGCCATGAGGTCACTGGCATCATGCACCGTTCGATTGACATCGATGTCAATGAGAGGAGAAGACATCACCGTACCGACGGTGACCTGGTTGGGATCTTTATCGAGACCAACAACTTTTTGAACGAGGTCACGTTCCGTCACAATGCCGACGACCACCCCGTGTTGTGCCACCAAGACCGACCCAATGCGTTTCTCGGTCATGAAGGTGGCGACGGTCGAAAGAGATTCCTCACGATCAATCGTGACCAATTCCGTGTGCATGAGGATACTCAAGGGTCGATAGACATCATCCAGATCCCGAAGGGGCCCGGATGCCGCATAGACAAAATGTTTCACTAAATCACGAACCGAAATCAGACCAACGATGTCTTGCCCGTCAGCCACACAAAGATGACGAACCCCTGACTGCTCCATCACATGACTGGCATCCAACATGGTAGACCCCATAGGGATAGTCTGAATTGGAGTTTCCATGATGTGAGACACCATTGTGTCTGAAAGGGATACCCCTCGAGCCAGGCCTTTCCGAACGAGGTCGGTTTCCGAAAGCAACCCGAACAGGTCAGAGGGTTGGGAAGTATCCCCTTCCCTGTGAACCAGAAGACAGCCGATCTTTTGCTCAGCCATTTTTTTGGCTGCAAGAACGAGAGTCGTCTCCCCCTTGACGGTGACCAGATCCCGTTGCATGAAGTTTTCAACACCTTCTCGAGAACTTGCCATGGTAGTTTTCCTTGATGTTGGGGTTGCTGAAACGATGGTGGTTGATTGTATTTCGAAAGAGTCATTCTGTCTATGGCCGTAGATGCTTTTGACATCATTCACCAACCTGCAGGTTAGTGAACGGTTGGAAAGAGTCGATGGAATGGGACCAGGGGGCTTTTGATAGCATAGAGCAGCTAACTAGGGATCAGTGGATTTGGAAGGAGGAAGAGTAAGTATTACATACCCTTGCGCTGCCGCCTCCTTGGGCAGAACCTGTTTTGGGTACTGTTTTAGGGGGAGGTGGGACCCTTAGATTTCGCGGCTAGGCCTGTATGCCTGGCGCCTGACCAATGTTTGTGCACGACAGAGCTTGGCGGAGAATGCCGTGTTTCGGTTTAAGAGTATCTTTGGTCCCAGGCTCAGGGCACGCCCGTTTGATAATCAGCGAGTTCAAGAGTGGATCAAGTGCATGGTTCTGAACCGAATGGTGAGGTTGGGCCTGCACGTAACTGAGAGAAGGTATTAAGTCTGCCGAACGAACCCGCACAACTGGCTGTGCTTGTAAATTATGCAATAACGCCAGTGAGATGTAATAATTGTTGCTTCAGTATGGGGTTCTTGGCAACCAATGCTTTCATGACACCAGACCTGAACCCTTTGGGGATCAAGGACAGATTGTAGGTGAAAACCATGAACAAATTTCTTCATGGCCGAAACGTGTAAGGATCGTCGACCGGAAGAAAAAGACTTACGGTGAAACGCTCTGGTAGAGGCGATTAGAATCCCCCATGCACAAGTTCCTATGGTAAGCGGAGTTTCATCTTCAACCTTGAGGAGAGCTATGAATTGGCGTTGGCTTGGACTCAGTAAAGGTTCCTATCATCCGGAAAAAGATATTGGTCCCTACTCCAATTACCGCTTGGCCGTTCGACTCGAACTCACACAGCGCCCCGGTGTTTTTGCCATCCTTGCCAATCTCCTCGCCGAAGAAGGCGCCAGCATTGGGGCGGTGGATATGGTGTCGGCAACCAAGACCAAGGTAGTGCGAGACATCACGCTTGACACCAAGAGTGAAGAGCATGCGCAGCGAGTGCTTGATCGGCTTGACAAACTTCCTGACGTCAAAGTGCTCTCTGCGTCAGACCGGATTTTCATGTTACACCTTGGTGGAAAAATACAAATGGGCAGCAAGTTTAAAATTTCCACGCGGAATACGCTCTCCATGGCCTACACACCTGGTGTCGGTCGCGTGTCGCAAGCCATCGCCAACGATCCAACCTTGGCGTATCGCTTCACCAGCAAAAGTAATAGTGTCGCCGTTGTGACAGACGGTTCAGCTATTTTAGGACTTGGGGATCTTGGGTCGACAGCCGCGCTCCCGGTGATGGAGGGGAAAGTGATGTTGTTTCAACAGTTCGCCGGAATCGATGCGTGGCCCATTTGCCTCAGTACGCGGGATCCTGATGAGATTGTTCGTACCATTTCCAACATTGCGTCAGGGTTTGGGGGCATCAATCTCGAAGACATCAGTGCCCCTCGTTGTTTTGAGATTGAACGACGGTTGCAGGCCACTCTAGATATTCCCGTGATGCATGATGATCAACATGGTACCGCTGTTGTGATCTTGGCAGCGTTACTGAACGCGCTAAAAATAACCAACCGCCAGCTCGATCAGACCAGGGTGGTGGTCAACGGCTTAGGCGCGGCAGGTACGGCGTGTTGCCAATTGCTAATTTCGGCAGGTGTTGGGCAGATCAAGGGATGCGACAAAAAAGGGTTGGTCTTGGATGAAAGCATGCATGTTCTTCGATCGACCAATGACCATCTCACCAACTTCATTCACTACGATCAGCCAACGGGAACCTTGCAGGATGCCTTGAAAGATGCAGATGTGTTTATTGGGCTTTCCACCGGGAATATTCTCAAACCAGAAGATTTGGATCCTATGGCACCTGACGCGGTTATCTTCGCCCTCTCCAATCCGGATCCGGAGATTCAACCAGATGCCGCATCAAAAAAATGCCGCATTTATGCAAGCGGACGATCGGATTATCCGAACCAAAGCAATAACCTTCTTGCCTTTCCTGGGATTTTCCGTGGGGCGTTAGATGTGCAAGCCAAGGAAATCAACAAGGCCATGAAATTGGCAGCGGCAACAGCTCTTGCTAGTCTTATCCCCCAAGAGGCACTCAATGAAGAATACATTATCCCCAGTGTCTTTGATAAAAATGTGGTCCCCGCCATCGCCAAAGCCGTCGCCAATGCCGCGCGAGAAACGGGCATGGCTCGACGCCTTCCCAAACATGAGGAGATCTTGGAGTAAGACCAGGCGTGGTATTGTCAACTTAAGTCGATTTGGGTTGATTTTCTACCTTGGGCCAGAAATCTGAATGTCGAACAATCAATGTGTTATGAATTCGTGTATTGCCTAATTTTTGTTCAAATTCACTTAACTTGACAATACCCTGCTGTGGCCATGGGCATGCGCGCGATCCAACTCTGTCTCATCGTCTGTCTGCTGGTGGGGTTGCCGCTCGTGGGCGTCATGCTGGCCGGCAATCCCGTCGTACCGTACCTCGAGTTTCCCCCCCTCACTCAAATCGTCCAGCATCCTCCTTTTTCCTGGCCCGTCTTCGTGGGCCTGTCGCTTTTGGTAGCGGCTGTGGTTGCCCCCTTCGTCGTGATGATCCTTGGAGCACCGAAGTCATCTCATCTCTATCTCGTGAGAGCTAGGGCACTACCCTGGTGGGGATGGGCGGGAGTTGGGCTGGTAGCTGTCGCCTGGATCTTCGCTTGGACGCGCTTTCCCTGGTTCGCGGCCCTCCAGTCTTTCACCTTCACCCCACTGTGGCTCGGCTACATCCTGGTCGTCAATGCCTTGACCTTCAAGCGGACCGGCCATTGCATGCTGCTCGATCGAGTTGGGTACTTCCTATCGCTGCTGCTGCTGGGTGCGGCGTTCTGGTGGTTTTTCGAATACCTCAATCGATTTGTTCAAAACTGGTACTACGTAGGTGGGAGCGAGCTCGGCCCGGTTGAGTATTTCTGGCAGGCCACGTTGCCCTTTTCCACAGTTCTGCCCGCTGTCCTCGGCACGATCGAGTACTTGGAATCCTTTCCGCGCCTGGACGAAGCCTTCCGCGATCTCTGGCCGGTCCAGGTAGCCCACGGGAAGCCGCTGGGGTGGTCGGTCCTTCTCGTCGCCAGCGCAGGTCTCACTGGCATCGGGATATGGCCCCAGTATTTGTTCCCCCTGGTGTGGATTGCTCCCTTACTCATCATCACGTCGCTGCAGGCGTTAGCGGAGGAAAAGACGGTCTTTTCCTCCCTGGTCGAAGGGGATTGGCGACCCATCTGGCTGCCCGCACTGGCGGGTCTCATCTGCGGCTTCTTCTGGTAGCTGTGGAACTCGGGGAGTTTCGCGCATTGGGAGTATCACATTCCGTACGTGGATCGCTTCCGGACATTCGAGATGCCCTTACTGGGATACGCGGGCTATCTACCATTTGGACTGGAATGCGTCGTGATCGCCGCCCTGCTTCCCGGCGGCAGGCTGAAGATTGGCGGATCGGCGTAACAGCCTGTCTCGCATACGTCACTGGCATCGGATGCGAATTTGAATCCGAAGTGCAACGCGGTATCAGAAAAGCGGTACCGTCAATTTAAGCAAGATTTTGTTCCGACGATGCGTGGAACTCGGAAAATATCAAGTATGTCCTGCTTCTTCAGGATGCCCTTCTTTTCCAATTGGTCAATCACGGCAGCCACTTCCCACATATTGGCAATGGTGAGTTCTTCGAAACGTAACAAGGTCTTTAGGGTCGAGCGGAGCGCACATGATGGAGGGAGGAAAACGGAAGGCTGGGAGGAGTGCAAAATGAGTAGGGTGGACATGTCAGAGCCCCACCCCCGGAGAAGGGAGGCTCGTCGATTCATGCACCGCCGGCTGAAGAGCGCGGTCCCACCACGCCCATCACTCCGGAATCCTGTTCAAGTCGCCTTCTTCACACTCATATGGATGGCACGAGGAAAAACGAACAAGGAGATTGGGTTGATTCTTGACATTAGCCCGCGAACCACCGCCAAGCACCTGGAACATCTCTATGCCAAATTTGGCTTAAGATGATGTCTTACGTCATGACATAACTTTCGATCCCATGAGGTGTTTTGAGCTAGCCAGTCTCCCCTTTGATGCCGACAGGGTGCTCCTTTACTTTTCTTGTAGAAAGGAGCACCCTAAATGTTAACGACTACATACTATTGAGGCGGCTATGAGGAAAGGCACTGTTTTTTCCTCAGGAAGAATGATCGCGAGAAGAAGGCCTTGGGGATGCTGTATGCCCAAGGCTTTTTTTATTGTCTGGGGAGACAGACGGGAAACGACCAACGGTGTATACAATGTTTTGGGTATAGTGTTCGATCTTACCCACGAAGGGAAGGAGGTGAACTCATGGACTGGATCTTAATCGCCGCGTTAACCGCGTTAATGGTAGCCATTTTCATGGGGGTTGCCTATGCGCTCAATTCACTCCTCCACGTGAAAGGGATAACGGTTTATCCTCTCCTGAGGTTCCGTGGAAAAGGCGAGATGGTGCAAACTCCCTCTCGCTTCTCGCAGCACCTCGATGTTATCCCTCTGGTCAGTGGAGGAGAATCTCTGGTCGCGAGCGAAGGAGGTGAGGACATGGTCCCTGTCGAGCAAATCATGCAAAAGGAACCGTTTAGAATTCAGAGTGACGCCTCGGTCCGGACCGTCGCGAAACTAATGGTGCAACACGAAGTAGGAAGCTGTCTTGTAGAAGATCGACAAGGCATGGTCCAGGGGATTGTGACGGAGACGGACATTGTGCGGAAAGTCACGGCCGCGGACTTCCCGCCCGCTGTGATCCAGGTAGACCAGGTGATGAGCGCCCCGGTCATTACCATCGATCGGGCCAGCCCGGTCACGGAGGCTGACGAATTGATGGACCAACACCACACCAGGCATTTGGGCATCACTGACCACGGTCGGATCATCGGCATCCTTTCCGTGCGGGATTTGCTCCATCCCATTCATGAGGAACAAGGGGTATAGATCTCACGCGAGGTTGCGCCCAACTGGCTAACCAATGGAGAGGGGCATTTCCTAGAAGGGGCGTTGTTGCCTATTCAGTGGGTGGGGACCTAAGCCGAAACGCCATCCTCTTCCTCTAAAGAGTCTCAACTTTTAACTGTTCCAACAAGGAGACACGTCATGGCGATTTACGTGAGTCTCGTGAACTTCACCCATGAAGGGCTGAAGACCATGAAAACCAAAGGTGTGGCGCGGGCCGACCTGGTGAAACGGAATGTTGAATCCCTGGGAGGTAAATTGCTTAACGCCTACTATTGCTTGGGTCAATATGACGTCGTGGCCATTTGGGATTGTCCGCATAATCGTGCTGCCATGAAAGCTGGTCTAATGAATGCGTCGATGGGCCACATTCGTATTCAGACCATGCCGGCAGTGGCTCGAGATGAGTGGAAAAATCTCCTGAAAGAAACCTGGGGCAAGAAGGATAAGAAACGGAAATAAGGATCGTTGTCCTTTCTGAAAATTTATCCTACGGCATGGCGTTGTTGCATAATTCCTAAAAACACTCAGGAAATCAGCAGCTTACGCATTAAAACGAAAATAGAAAAATGCAATAAATTCAATGAGTTACCGGCAATTATGCAACAACGCCTAATGAGAATAGAAAAGATCGTTTGGGTAGACGCCACAGGACGTTCAGGTTGGGGGTCTAAAGAGGAATATCAGCATTCAAGTGTCTGCCCCAAATGTATCAGTATCGGGTTTGTGTTCGAGGAGACGAAAGCACACATCACCTTGATACAAACACAAGATCCACAATCTGAATCCTTGGATAATAGTATTACCATCCCAACCAGTATGATCGTCAAACGACGTGTCATGAGATAACTAGAAAAAGCCCCACACCCGCAGGCATGGGGCTTCTTTTGTGAACGATTCACCCTGCTTTGACTTAACCCCAAACCGGGGGAGCCGTTCGACTCCGCCCGGCTTGAGGACTCCGTGTCACGGTGGGTGAAAGCGGGCGTGCCGACCGAGGCGCGTTCCCCGACCGGCTGAAGGCCCCGCTCGTTTCCATTGGATCAGCAAGCGGCCTTAGTAGGAGTGGGATTCGACGATGCAAAAGGTGAAAGCTTGTACCCGCCAATTAAGTGTGGTTGATACTACCTCCCGCGCCTTAACGATACACTCACCAGGAGCTGACGGAGCAACCGCAACGAAAGCTACCATGACACTAACGATTCCCACCAGGACAAATTTGACGGTGCGCATGACATGCCTCCTTTGTGGTGTGTGCAGCATGAGGGCTGTACCCACGCTAACAATGGTCACTCTATGAATGAAAATAAAAAAGCCTTCTCAGGCCACACTGACCCAAGAAGGCATGACGAGACTGTCTATTGTAAGGGGAGAATAAAAGCGA
The DNA here is from genome assembly GCA_035873215.1 of Nitrospirota bacterium. Lineage (GTDB taxonomy): Bacteria > Nitrospirota > Nitrospiria > Nitrospirales > UBA8639 > JAYWMS01. Next base: position 8,776 of record JAYWMS010000384.1, read on the forward strand.
AGACTGGCCTACCCCGAGTCCATCACAAACCTCGCACATGGGAAATTAATCGGGAAGCTTATACCTGTGCATGGCGAATTACTAGTCACCGCTGCAAGCGGCCCATTGAGCAGGTTTTGTCTTAGCTTTCCCCGCTTGAGTTTTTTGACCATACGAGGATAAACCGATTCCACGTTCAATAGAAAGGAGATTTCGCATGTACCAGATCATGACCTTCACATTCGCGATGATTCTTGGGGTGTTTTGGTGTGTCGGGTCAGCAGGGGCAGAGGAGAAAAAAAAGGAACAGGTCACCCTCATGCTGGGTGGCAAATTCTGTGAGTTCTATACAGAGGATGTTGAGAAAACCTTGAAGGAGATAGAGGGCGTCACATCAGTTGATTTGAAGAGTATGAAAGGCCATGCGATTGTAACCGGTGGCGTCGGCAAGTTGAAAGCCGAACAATTGACGGCTGCGGTTAATGAGGTCAAAGGGGAAGGTTGGCACTGCAAGGCAGAGGTTATGCAATAGTCTGAATGGTGACAATACCGTTTTCTTCCCTCCATTCCCTAACCGGAGGAATCTTTACTTTTGTACCACAAAGGATCAGACTATTTATTAACTACATACATAGGATGACTCATGGGGTGACGAATCTTCAGATAGCTCCATATCGTAAGGAGGGAACAGGAACGCCCTTCGGGATACTTACGCCCGAAGGGCGTTCTTATTTGTAGTAAAAGGTGAACTGAGCAATTCCCGCTGATCATAAGTTATTAGTGGCAAGGCACCTGAAGTCATATCTTACGCTAGAGAATTTTTGAATGGTTCACACAAAGGAGGTGTTGCCATGATCAACACAGGCTTTTTCAAGGGAACCATGTTTGTG
>JAYWMS010000398.1:0-2143 GCA_035873215.1 Nitrospirota bacterium
CAACTTGTCATTATGGATGCTGCCCGCAAATTTGCGTTACTGGATTATTATAATGAGTCGGTAAAACAACAGACTTGAGGTGGTAAAACTGCCTGGGGATGTGAACGTGCGCTAAACCTGTGCGGACGCCAGCGGCGAAAAACTCTTATCAGGATGGATGAAAAGAGAGGTGCGACGTGGACTCAAAAACTCAAGGACTTTTGGAGGCAGATCTTTTGGGCGAAGGCTTTTTGTGATTTGAACGTGTATTTCCTGGGCAAGGTCAATCATGAGTGCTTCCTGGCGTAACCCTTCATAGTGGGAGGATAGGAGTAGCGGTTGTGTGGGAAATCTCATATTGACACTAATGACCAGCCCAAAGGTCCCGTCACTCAATTCAACCAGGGTCCCTGGTGGAAACACCGTGAGGGTACGAATGAAAGCTAAAATTACTTCTCGGGAATATTTAGGCCGCTCGATGTCGATAGATCGATACAATTGGGCAAGCGCTTCATGGGGTGTTAAGCTTTTTTCAGGGTCCGCTGAATTGCAGCGTTCATCATATTCATCCGCGACCATCAGAATCTGAGCTGAGAGAGAGATTTCATCATTTCTTAATCCACGCGGAAAGCCGGATCCATCCAATCGTTCATGGTGTTGGAAAATAATTTCCCCGCTCTGTCTAGGAAATTCTTTATACTTGTTCAGAAGATCACGGCATTTCTCAGGATGTAGTCTGTTGGATTCAGCGTCTGCTTGCATGGTGATCCCCGAGGCGTGAAATTTGACTTTCATCGGAAGCAGGCGTTTTCCCATGTCATGAAAGAGGGCTGCCATTCCCAAAACATGAATGTCCTCGTTGCTGAGGCCCATTTCTCTGCCCACAATGGTGGAGAGAATACACACATTCAGGGCATGTGATGACAGCCCCTCAGTCATGCCGGTTGAACTCACCACATCCATCAATGTCATGGTCGCCTGGTCACGCTGGAGGACTGCATTGATATTTGACACGATTTGGATCGAGTTTTTCACGGCTGTTTGGTGACCGGCTCCCACTTGCTTGAAGATATCTTTGGCTTTCCCTAGCACTTTCCAATACGCATCTTCTACTTTCTTCAGATTGGCCCTCCGCTCTTGATAAATGCGTTTGCGGTTTTTTCTGATTTCGTCAGAGTCAAACTGGGACAACTCGGAAGGCCGTTCGGGTTCTGCGGTGACTCTATAGTCTTGTTTAGCATCAAGATCTTGTCCCAGGTCTAATGGGAATTGTCCCTCATCATCTTCATTGATTTCCTCAGCAGCAATTGGCTCTTGATGGTCGACGATGAATGCGTACTCATCGATTGGCGGTTGTTTCGACGCCGCATCAGAAAGTTGAGGGTCATAGTAGAGTTTGAGTTTTCTGATATTGCGAATAGCTTCAATGTCCTTGGCGGACATGATTTTGAAATGACTCGTCGCAAATGGATGACTCCACCAGGAACACTCGAGCTTCACAAAGAGGCCGATGCGAAGTTCATCAAGATTTGTTAGGAGTTGGTAGGCCAAAACACGGGGCTCCCTGCTCTAGAATCGCATTCAAAAAAGTGACATAGGTGGGTGTGGTTAAATATTGGCCTTGGAAATCCATGCATCCATGCGCATCGAGTCATCCGGTATGCTGGTATCCTTTGGGGGGCCTATTCATGATAACGAAACTGCAATTGTATTCGGTTTTTTCTATGGGATCTGAATATGGGATATGCGGTTCGAGGTGGGGATACATTGGGCCAGTATGAGATCATCGTTGATTAGTCGAGGTTTTTAGGGGTTGGGTGCCGCTTGTGAGTTGAGATTTCACAATATAATTGGAAGAAACAATGGAGGAGGTATGGTGAACTTCACAAGGGCCACACGAGTTGTGAATCTTGGTGATAGCAATAAGAAGGGGTATTTTTTGGGGGGTGATTCGAGCTTCGTCTGAACAAAATGGCGAACATACTGAAGATTTCAGTATAAACTCCGATAAACACGTCATAAAAAGCAATGTTTCGTGAATTCAGATGACCCGAACAATTTCCCACCTGTGGTGATTACTATAGGCGAGAAAGACAGGGCCAGATTGTTTTAGGGAAAAGGAATCCGCTGGTATGGCATTTATTAAGACCACTCCATCAGAACT
>JAYWMS010000444.1:0-12972 GCA_035873215.1 Nitrospirota bacterium
TTTCCCGTTCTACTCCGAAGCCACGGATTTGTGCTGCTCTCCAGCCAATCGTTCATCGCTCCCGGAGACGCTGCAACTTCTTGAACCTCTTCTTGCGGACAGGTTTCCTATAGTGCCTGTTGAATATCTCCCTCACATGCCCCATAAATGCCCTAGACGAAATCGATATCAGCAGCCTTCGGGAATGGTCAAAAAAAGTCCGTCCAGCAAGGCCGCAGCCAGTTTGACTCGCGGAGCGTACTCACAGTACGTGAGCACGGCAAACTGGCGAGAACGCCGCTAGCGGCTTTTTTCAACATTCCCCCTTATCTCCACGTTAACAGGCTCTACAATAACGGGACGAGCCCTTGTATTTCGCGAAGGGTCAACATCAGAGCCAACCCCATACACGCCTGAATGCTTTCATGCACCAAGCGTGAAGGCCACACCCTTTCCTCTTTTTCTTCATAGGTCAGCCACCATGCTAAAAAGGCCAAAACGGCTAGTCCGGCAACAAGGAATGACTGTGCCACCATCACCAACCCAAAACCAATACTCGCCGTTCCCAAGACAAAAGAGGAAGGAGGAGGCTTCATGGCTGCTTCACTTTTCACTCTCAAAGTTATGCGTAACCCTATACCAATAAGGCACACCACCACCCCGGTCCATTGCATGATAATGCCCACGCTATCGATATCAGGCTTATGGCAAGCCACCCAAACCATCGAGAACGCGACAATCACGAGCGGCAAACACCGCGGGAATGCCTGAAGCAAAGACTCTTTCCATTCCTTGAGCGGACGAACCCACACATAGCCGACGATAAATCCCAGGATCGCGCCCGCCAAGGCATCAGTTAAAAAATGTGATCCTCTGATCACGCGACTCATCGCGACAAACAGGGCGACTCCATACCAAAGCCATGCTCCTCTTGGGAAATAGCGTGCCAGGACAGCCGCGACTGCAAAAGAGGCTGCGGCATGCCCGGAGGGAAAGGCATCAAGCCCCACTTGGAATGATGGGCCAAACTCAAATGCTTGTTGATGTGTCCAGCGTGGTCGTGGTCGACCAATCACATGTTTTGGAATTTGCACAGCGATTCCCGCAATGGCATGAGCCACCACACCATCGATTCCGGCTAACCGCCACGTATCGTTCTTCCACAAGTATCCGATCAGAAAGAGCGCGACGCTGAGAAAAATCAGTGTCTCTCCACCACCAAGCCAATTTCCGACATTGCCGATGCGCTCAAGCACAGGAATGTGCACGGACCGCATGAACAACACGAACTGAAAATCAATTTGAGCGAGGGCTAGAAGAGAAAGGAGAATCGTGAGGCTGGACAGGAGAAGTACACTAGCGGATTTCAATCGCGCCACAAGCCAAGCTTTCCATGGCCATTGATTTAGAAAACATCAACAGCAAGACAGGATGTTCAAAAAGGCCAGCTTTTTCACCCCCGAAACCCAACTGCGCCAAGACGCCCTTTTCTACAGGGAAGGCCGCAGGCATTTTGGCACGCGGAGGGTACTGAAAATACGTGAGCGAGAACGCCGCTGGTGGACCCTTCAGCATTGCTCAGGGCATGCTTTTTCAAACGTCCTGTTAGGGAACCCAATCGGCTAGGAAGACATTAAACTCTCGTTGGCCTTTGGCATTATGATCCGACACCCACACCAATTTTTTTCCATCTGGGGAAAACATCGGGAAACTGTTGAAATTCCCCTCATGCGTCAGTTGCTCCACCCCAGTTCCGTCTTCATTCACGAGATAAAGGTGGAACGAAGGCCGGCCCTTTCCACCCGGGAATTGATGCAAATTCGAGGAAAAAATAATTCGATGTCCGTCCGGATGAAAAAACGGCGAAAAGTTTGATGCACCGTTCGAGGTGACTTGGAGTTTATTCGAACCATCAGCATTCATGATAAAAATTTCCAGATTCGACGGTTCAACGAGATTCTTTCCCAGCAGATCCAAATAGTATTTTTTTTCATCTGGTGTCTTCGGATGGTGACTCCGATACACAATCCGTCGACTATCCGGGGAGAAAAAGGCCCCTCCATCATACCCTAATTCCTTCGTTAACCGTTTCACGCCAGTTCCATCGATATTCATAGAATATAGATCTAAATCACCGTCTCGCACTGACGTAAACACGATCTTCCTGCCATTGGGTGCGATCGTAGCTTCAGCATCATATCCAGGGGTTTGAGTCATCCGCTGCATCTCCTGGCCGTCGAGCCTCACGGAAAAAATATCATAATCATCTAACATCCACCGGTAGCGAGCACTGCGCTCAGGTTTGGGAGGGCATTTCAGATTCGCCCCATGCGTTGAGGAATACAGGACCCGACGTCCGCCAGGGAAATAGTACCCACATGTCGTTCCTCCGTGGCCCGTACTCACCCGATGAATGTCGGTCCCATCCAAATTCATAATATACATTTGATAACAATCTCGAAGCTCGGGATGTTCAGGATCTTTGGTCGATTGAAAAATCAGTCGGTCCCCGTCAAACGAAAAATATGCCTCTGCATTCTTTCCACCAACGGTGAGCTGTCGAATATTTTTCAAATGTTTCTCCGATTGCTGAGGAGCAGGTTCCTTTGCCCACAAACAATCGGTCATCGCCCACACGGCGATGGCTGTCACAAACATCCCCAACATCACATTTGGCCACCTACACCACCCGTAAATCTGTGCCATAACACCCCTCATAGATTTGATGACTATTTCAAAACGGAGAGCTGCTCAAAAAGCATGTCCTATTTCACCCGCCCTAACCCAAGGGCGCCAAGACGCCCTTCTCCACGGACAAGGCCGCAGGTCCGTTGACGCGCGGAGCCTACAACGAAGTACGTGAGCGCGAATGCCGCGAAGAACCGCAAGTCTATGAGCCCGAAGGTCAGGCGAGGGACAAGTACACCACCCGCGGCCTTTTCCACAGCTCCTCATGCCGCTTGAAGTTCAATGGATAACGGATTGCGCACTGGAAGGAAAGCCCCTCGATGAACCACTCTCCCCTGCTGAAAGACCAGATAACTATCCCATCCATAAAAAAACAGCAGGCGCGCAACCTGCTGGACCGCTGTTGGTGAATACCCCCAAAAGACGCTGCCAACATGGTCAGGATTATGAGGATTTACACACGACACCAAAACAACAATATGCTCGCCGGCAAAACGTTCCTGTTGAATTGACACGCCTGTTTCATCAACCTGCACATCTCCACCACACCAGGTGAGCACTCTGGCGGCCAATGGATTTTCTTGCAACCCACCAAGGACCAACATAGACGTTGTATTGGACAAGTCGGACGGCTGCACGATTTCGGCTATAGAATCAGGTTCTGATTGGACCCGATCAACAATTGTTTGAAAAGGACTGGGCTGATCCTGAGAGTGAGTCATGGGCTGCACCACCTGTCGGCTCGAATCAGTAGCCCACTGATTCAGCATGGGTGGCATGTGCGACCTTTGCATGCGCCGAAGAAGGTGGAATTCGGGATCCAGCGTCAGGTGAACTGGTTTGGCCGGCACCCAGATAGAAACGGTTTGTGTTTGATTCCGAATGTCCAACAATACGTCATACGGTTCACGACCAACCAGGTTCAATCGCGCCATAATCTGCATACGAAACGACGTCGCCTCTTGTTGCAGCTTCAATCGCACCCAATAACCCCCACCTGCACTTTCCTGACCATCCACTCGGGAATCGACGATATGGATAATCGGCGCACCTGCTTGATTCACCCATTGGTGAAAAAACCAAGCAAGTTCTTTCTCACTCGTCTGTTCAAACGCATGCTGGAGATCCGCCCAGTCGGCGTAGCGTTGAGAAAATTCCTGGACGACTTGGCGTAGGCCTTCAAAAAATGCCGAATCGCCGATCTCTCGACGTAACATGTGGAACACCATGGCTGCCTTTTGATATCCGACAGCATTATCTGCACGTGTCTCCTTGTGATGGAACTGCACCAAAGGATAATCATGCTGCGCGCTAGCATAGAGGTTGTATTCGTACAACATACGCGTACGTTCTGCCGTGGCTTTCTCTTGTCCTTCAAACTGTTCTTCAAAATAATAATTCGCTAGGTAGGTCGTGAGACCTTCCACCCAATTCCCTCGTTGGACATCATTAAAGACCGAATTCCCGATCCAGGAATGCACAATTTCGTGACCCAACGAATAGGGTTGGGTATACCCGCGTTTAATGACTCCCTGCCCTAACAATGTGAAAGACGGCATACCCAATCCACTTGGGAAAAAATTTTCGACCACAGCAAATTTCGAAAACGGGTACGGTCCCAGCAACTCGGTATACACTTCCAAGTAACGCACGGTCGCATCGATGTATTGCTGCGCCAAATGATCATCATCGGCAAACAGATACGTTGCGATGTCAATACCCTTCCACGATTGATGATGCTCAAGAAAGCGATTGGAAACTAGGGACAGCGCTTCAGTTTTTTCTTGGACTTCCCATTCAACCACCAACCGACCAGCCGAAATGTCTCTATGTGTTTCTTGCCCATGCGTCACCACCAACCATCCTTCGGGAACTGTTGTTGTCACATGAAAGCTCGCCAGAGATCCTACCATGTGCGGGTACCAGAACGTTTCTGACGATAAATAGATACCCTCTTCACCGACATGACCGTTGGTGTTATCGGGACGAACAAACCGTAGGCCGGGTGCGGCTTGTGGCGGGCCATATATTTCGCCTTGGTACGAAACGGAAAGCTCTAACAACTCACGGTCCAACATTGATTCAGGCAATGCAATTTCAATCGTACGAACCGGCGGTCCGTCTTCCACATTCGTATCCTGCGACGGTTGATGCAACACCTCTTCCCAATACTTGATAACTTCGGTCCCGACGAGCACCTGGTCAATCTCCAAGGCCGGATTCAAGAGAAAGCGAACAGCTTTGGTTTCCCGAAACGGCCCTATGAGTTGCATGATATCGTGTGCAATCAACTCATGCGTGGCAGGATTTAGTTCAACAGTCAGGTCATGATGCTGAATCTGCACCTCGGCTGCACTCACAGATGACCCGAGCAAAATCCACACGATCACCGGGTACAGTCCCCGTGTAAACCGGGGCATATTCACGACTCACTACCCTTCCAGCAAAGCATCAACAAATTCCTTAGCATGAAAATCTTGCAAATCATCAACCTGTTCCCCTACACCAACGAGCCGCACAGGGATGTTGAGTTCTTCAGCAATCGCTAAGACTATCCCCCCCTTAGAGGTCCCATCTAGTTTCGTCAGCACCAGACCGGTCACACCCAGCGCCTCATGGAACTGCTTGGCTTGGATGAGAGCATTTTGGCCAATGGTCCCATCAAGAGTCAGTAAGACTTCATGCGGAGCGCCTGGCATCTCGCGCGCGAGGACACGTTTCATCTTTTTCAGTTCATCCATCAAATTCACCTTGGTGTGCAAACGACCAGCCGTGTCGATCAGCACCACATCCACATTTCTAGCCTTTCCAGCAGCTATACCATCAAATACCACCGCGGACGGATCAGAACCTTGGCGGTGTTTGATGACCTCGGCGCCAATGCGCGAACCCCAAATGTCGAGTTGCTCAATCGCCGCGGCACGAAAGGTATCCGCCGCCACTAATAACGGGGTTAAGCCTTGGCCCTTCAAACGGCTTGCCAATTTGGCCATGCTCGTGGTCTTTCCAACACCGTTGACACCGATCGCCAAGATGACAAAAGGTCTGGGACCTTTCCGAACTAACGTTTCCATGGAATCCGATTCCACGGACGCCAAGGTCTCCATCATGACATCTTTGAGCACTTGCATAGAATACGAACGAACCGCACTCCCCCCGTCCCGCAACCGCGAGACTAACCGGTCAGCCACTCGTATACCCACATCCGCTTTTAGCAATTCCCCTTCGAACTCTTCTAATGCCTCTTCAGTAATTTCACCGTCAACAATAAGTCGTAGCGAATGCTTGACCCCTTGTCGAGTCTTAACAAGTCCGTCTTTCAGTCGATCAAGCCATGCCATAAGTTCGGTATCCTAAATGGGTGACGGGTGACAGAATCCTGGTGAACAGCATGAGTCGAATATCATCTATCCTAATCCCTCACATTATGACAACGTATTAATTAATGATGGAGTATTTGTCTTGCGTAACGTATCAGCCCAAGAAGAAACCGCCTTCTTTCAACAAACCGGGCAACCATTTCTGCATCATTCACGGTCCTGGCTATACTTCCATCTTATTCCTTGTGGGTATGGATTGTTCGATTCTTTCCAATATACCTACCTTTCCTTATCACCCATTACTCATTACGCACTGCGATCCGCGGCAATGGTTGTAGAGTTTTCCACAATCCCTGTTCCTGCCGCTGCATACGCTGCGCGTCGCGTTCTCCCCGCTCATGATCATAACCCACCAAGTGCAACATGCCATGAATTAATAACCGTATAATTTCTTCGTCCAGGGTATGTGCTAGAACCCGAGCTTGCCGAATGGCCATAGGGATCGATACCACTACATCGCCCAACAAGTTTGATGGTGGGCCCTCCACTTCTCGTAACGCAAATGCCAGCACATCCGTGGTTCGATCGATGTTTCGAAATTCCCTGTTCAACCGTCGCATCTTCCCATCACCAATCAACTCAATGCCAAGCTCGGAATTCCCTTCCCCCATCGTATCAAGGAGACGCTGAATCAAACGATTAAGCGGTGGTAGCCGAAAAGACACACGACGAAGACGATTACGTATGATAACAGGCACGATTGAGTATGGGGATAGAAAATGGGTTTATTGATCAATTCAAAAACTTTTCAAGTTGGTTAGGACTCTCCACCAACCTCAAATGTCATGAGGAGGGAAATCTGTTCCAAACCTTTCCTGAGCAGCACCGAAGAAAGTCCCGCTATGTCACTCACCCAAACACAAGCGCCCAAAGAAGCCCTTTCCACGGGCAAGACCGAGGCCCCAGGCGCGTGGAGTGCCTCCAAAGTACATGAGCGCGAACTGTGTAAAGAGCGCCAGATTTGTGAGCCCAAAGAGCCGGAACTCAGTTGGTAGGCTTTACCAACAGTCCCACAATGAACGCCCAGCTTTGACTATAGATGCAGGATCACTGGCCGAAGCGCTGGTCGGACGGACAGCAGCCTCCTCCCATAATGCCTTAGCTTTGGCTGGGTCCATTTCCTTGTTGGTTATAAGCCTTAACGATATCTTGCACGAGACGATGCCGAACTATATCGCGCTCATGAAAATGCACAAATTGAATACCATCAATGCCTCGAAGGATTTCTGAAATATGAATGAGTCCTGAAGGCCGATCAGGCGGGAGATCCACCTGTGTCACGTCCCCAGTCACCACGGCCTTTGAATGAAACCCAAGGCGTGTCAAAAACATTTTCATTTGTTCGATCGTCGCGTTTTGGGCTTCATCCAAAATCACAAACGCATCGTTCAACGTACGCCCCCGCATAAATGCCAACGGCGCCATCTCAATATCTCCTCGTTCCACTAGGCGATTCGCCCGCTCTGCATCCATCATACCGTATAGGGCATCATACAAAGGCCTCAGATAGGGATGAACCTTGGCAAACATATCACCAGGTAAAAATCCAAGTCGCTCTCCAGCTTCAACTGCCGGTCGAGCCAACACAATGCGACTCACCTCTTTTTTGGTGAGCGCGGCCAACGCCATGGCCATGGCCAAGTAGGTTTTCCCTGTCCCAGCGGGTCCAATGCCGATCACGAGATCATGCTTCAGGATGGCTTCGGAATATAACTGCTGAGAAGGGGTACGAGGAACGACAACGCCCTTTGGTGTGGAAATGGGGGCAGCTTCCAGGAAGTGCGATGGGGACACAAGATCAAACGCTGAGGCATTTAATGCCCGTGTGATGTCTTCGGCTTTAATTTGACGACGACCGATAGTGCGATCAGCCAATTCGCAAAGAAGGGTTTCAGCCCGACCGATGGCATCCGGCTGCCCTTCCAGGGTGACCTCATCTCCTCTGGCAGAAAGCCGAACGTGCAATCCTTCTTCAATCAATCGGAGATGCAAATCTCGAGGACCGAATAGGTTAGCCAGATTGACCCCTTCGCGAAGTTTGACTTTACGCACGCGTGATTTTGTTTGCCTCCTTTGCGGAATCTTGAGACCAGTTTATCAGAGGGAATCCCGCCCCTCAAGCAGCAAAGAGGTCAAAAAAGCATGAAACCTTCTCCTGAACTCCCCAATCAGTTCGCGAATATGCCCACATTAGAGAGTCTTGGTGCGCCTCAACTCAACTCATCGTTTTTGACATCGGGAACAGAAAAAAGAACTGCGTTCTGCGCGCAAGACACGGATTACCGTCCCGCATCCATTTGCACAATTCTGACCAGCTCGTTGATACACCTGATGCCAGTGTTGAAAGGTACCGGTCCTTCCATCCGGCGCCTGAAAATCTCGAATGGATGATCCTCCTTTCTCAATGGCCTCCCCCAACAGACCCAGCATACAATAATATAGTTTCGTAATTCTTTTAGGCGAGAGTCGACTTCCTCGAGCATATGGGTGAATACCGGCTCGAAAAAGCATCTCATTCGCATAGATGTTTCCGATACCCGCAATCTTCTGTTGATGGAGCAAAAGCGATTTGATGCGCCCTCGACACCCTTTGATCAGGGCAACAAATACATCCTCCGATACGTTCAAAGGATCAATGCCAAAACGTCGCTGACAATAATCTTGCAACTCGCGATGAGTAAGCAAAGACAATCGCCCGAATCGACGAGCATTCCAATAGTGCACCTCCGATGGATTCCCATTCGCGAGGTGCATGACCATGTGTCGATGTTTTTCACTCGGCAGAAACCGAGAGTCACACAGCAGCAAACCTGTCATCCCTAACTCTGCTACCAGAAATCGAGATTCTCCATTCCGCTGACATTCCATCGCAAGACTTTTTCCAAATCGCAATATCTCTGCAATGCTAGCGTCCCTATACCAGGACAAACTCGCCAAACCTTGGCGAACAATGTCTTTTCGGCCGATCCAAATATCTTTAATCGTCGCCCCTACAATTCGTGATTTGAGATGGCGCCGAACCACTTCGATTTCAGGAAGTTCAGGCATGGGAATTCACAATAGGGGAGTCCACGGTCTTGAAGCAATGGGGAAATCTCTGGCTGCTTTTAATATCTTGCCTGAGTTGCGCCAGGTGCATCGGACTTCTATACTAAATAACACTTTTGAAATATAACACTGTTGAAATTAGTATTGATGGAAGAGGCTCAGAGATAGTCCATTAATTTTATGACAACCCTCACCGTAAAAGAAGTTGAAGCCCGCTTGAGCGAGGTGAAGTGTGCCATTTGCAAGAAAAGCCGGTTTGGTATTGACAGCCGAAGCATGCAGGAAGATGGAGACTGGAAGGGCTTATGCCTTGATTGCTACTACTCTTTTCCTGTTTACACGGATATGGAATTTTATCTCCGAACGCAACCGGACATTCCCTATCGGCTCAAGGAAATTGCCTGTCCGAGTTGCGAACAACGCCAAGTCGATTTAAACTTTCGTATCGTGATGTCTGTTCGAGAGTCCCTTTATTTTCTCACGTGTAAAGCCTGCCATCATCAATTCCCCGAACGCTCCTCACTCGAATCATTCGAGTAAGTAACCCATACAGATAGGACCTACAATGGACAATCCATCGAAAACACCTGATGCCGACTCATCGGACGAGACCACTCCACCTCCCCCCCCAAAAGCAAAAAAAGAAATTCCGGTAGTGTCAGTCCCTCATGATACGGACATGATCGCAGCAGAGATGGCAGAACTGTTTGAGGAAGATCAAGTCACCCATCAACACGGCAGTTCTGAACCCGAGGGAGACTAGTGATGCTTGAACCGTAAAGGGTAAAATTTTCTCTATTTTAGCCCCTCCTCACTCGTCATCCTAGGTCATCACGGATTGTATATCTCACCTGCTGATGCTGTTTCATAGCACCAAATTCCTCGACTCCTGACAACTCAATGAACAGGTTTATTCCAAGAGGTGACGTTTGTCTTTCATCGCTTCGAGACGAAAGACGAGGTCTTTGACAGGGCACTCAGAGCACGGTTGGGAAGGATTATCAGACCAGGGAATGGTGGAAAACACTTTCACCGCTTCGAGACGGCCATCTTTGAGGAGTTCAACAAAGGTAATCGCATCATCCAGCGATTTGGCCTTCCAGGTGACGGAACGAATGGCCTGATGGGGTTGCTTGAGCGGAACATGAATCAAAAACAGATTCGGAGCCACTTCATGCGGAGGAGGTTCCAGTTTTTTGACTAGCCCTTCCATCATCCCGCACAACTTTTTTATGACTCCCTGAAGATCCTCACCTTCGACTTGGAGTTTGCCAACGAACTCAGATTTGCAGACACCTAGCAGGGAATCAACCGACGATTGCGGATCTTCCAAAACCGACACGGTTGCCACAGCTTCTTGCACATCCAATGAAGCCAAAGGAATCGACACCAGTTGAGGCGTCGCCTTTACCGTTTTAGCTGCCCACAACACCACGGGCAGTCCCAAACACAGTAACAGACTCAAACCACACACCACTCCCCAGGTTGGAAATCTTGTCCCTAGCAGGCTGTTGAAAAACTCATATTTTGTAGGAATGTATCGAACCATCATGGAACAATACCCCTACCGCAATCCGCAGGGTGTTCAAAAAGCCCCGTCCAGCAAGGCCGCAGGGGCTTTGTCGCGCGGAGCGTACACAAAGTACGTGAGCACGACAAAGGCCTGAGAACGCCGCTGGCGGACTTTTTCAACACCCTGAGAAAATGTAAAGAACGATTCGTCATATACCCTTCCCGTTACTTCTGCGATCCAAACACGTCTTTAAGCAAATCTGTGACCCGAGCCGCAGGATCCGTCCGAATCTTCCGCTCTTCTTCGGCTACCACATGAAAGAGCCCCTTCAGGCTGTTATCCACCACATACTGATCAATATCAAATGCAAGCGAATCCACAAAAGGTAACGACTCATATTTTCCTACCAGTTCACGGTATTGTTTGGTGACCCCCACTTGATTGAGTGCTGCCTCCACCTGCGGATGAAATGTGGCACTGAGCTTGTCAGTGGTGGTCTTTTGAAAATATTCCGTGGCTGCGGTGTCCCCGCCCTGCAGGATACCCTTGGCATCCTCAAAAGACATGTCTTGGATGGCATCCACAAAGATGGGTTTGGCAAGAGCCGTGGCTTGCTCTGCACCTCGGTTCATGCTCACAACCAACTCATCCAGTTGGGGCCCGTATCCCACTAACCTTAACGCTTTATCAACTTTTTGAAGTTGCTCAGGCATCATTATTTTAATGGCGTCGTTTGTTAAGAATCCGTTCGCCACCCCTGTCAGCTTTACCGCCTTGTCCGTTCCAACCTCGAGTGCCTCTTTCAAGCCCTCAATCATTTGGTCTTCACTGACACCGCCAGGGGCTGTGATTCCCAACTTCCCAAGTCCCTCCATAAAAGCATCAAAAAAACTGTAGGCAGGAAGTGGTGCGAAAAGCACTATGCTGGCTAGAATAGCAACTCTCATTTTCATGGGAAGAACCCTTTCCTATTCAGCATTCTTATTCGACTCGAGCGGCACTTGATTATATTGAACAGCACTCCAAAGACATTTGCAAATATCTTTAGACACTGAAATCCCCTTGCGAGGATTCAATTTCTGAATGGTAGGTGGTTCCCATAATGAAAGGAATACGTAGGCTTTTTTGATTATTTGGCACCTGAATCAGACGAATCCTATGTACTTGACACCATTTCCCGCAACATGCGAGATCCAGTTACCTTTTCAATTTGTAGGGATGGGATCGAGGGGATTTTATGCATCATACCGTTATTTTTTTTATTGTCTTCATTTTCTTTGTACTGAGTAGCGTGGCACACAGTGCAGTGTTAGGCCAGCTCACGCTGAAAGATGGCAGTCTTCTTCATGGAGAAATTATTGAAATGGTCGATGGCACGTTAAAGACCAAAGCCGCCTTTAGTCCAGGAGACCCCATTCCAATCGCCTGGAGTGAGATAACTGGTCTCGTCACTGAAGGAATGATCACAATTGTTTTAAAAAACGGCGTGATTCTCCAGGGGACTGCCAAATTGGGCGAACCCGGTATCATTCAGATGGCTACTGATTTGATCAACGTTTCCATTCCCGTGACGGTGGAATCCGTCGTCGCGATTAACCCTTCTCCCAAGAAGCCCATTAAATATACCGGCAACATCAACCTTGGAGGAAATCTCACGACTGGCAATACCAACCTACGACAATTCAATTTCCTCGGGGAACTCGTGGCGCGCAGCGAACGGTTTCGACTATCATTGTTGGGCAGATGGATCTATGCAGAAGACTCGGGTTCGCTCACGACTCGTAATACATTCGGCACCACCAAGCTCGATTTTTTTCTGACTGAACGGTTCTTCCTATTCGTGAGTGCCTTATTCGAACAAGATTCCTTTCAAGATCTGAATCTCCGCACGTCAATAAGCGCAGGACCGGGGTATCAGTTCATCGAACAGGGCGATTTTTCCAGTCCCTACTTGAAGGATATGGAGCTGTATGCAGAAACCGGGTTGGGATTTTTTAATGAAGATTTTAAACTCGCAGCGGATCATCAATTTGTCACTGGCCGATGGGCTATCAATTTGGACTGGCCAGTTACCCCGTCTACTGTGATTTTTCATCAACACCAGGGCTTCCCGTCGCTGGAAGATTTCCAGGATTACTATATTACGAGTCAGCAGGGCCTTCGTATTAAGCTCATGGGCAATTTCATCTCCACCTTCCAAATCAATTGGCGATACGACAATACGCCTGCCACCGGGAAAAAGCCCTCGGACTTCCAATACCTGTTAACCATTGGCTATCAATATGAATCGTAGCAAGGAAAATACTACGCGCCCATACTTGCACCAAACCCACAGCAAGGGAGCAACTTCATGAACATGTCATC